>NZ_JBNCOG010000018.1:0-84224 GCF_051280745.1 Nocardioides ureilyticus
ACCCCAGAGTCCGCCGCCCCCGCGCGGGGGCCGCCCCCCCCCCCCCCCCCCGAGCCGGTGGCCGAGGGCGGGTACGCCGCAGTGGTCCTGCTGGACGCCTGGCTGCTGCTCGGGCGCACCGACCTGCGCACCGAGGAGGAGGCACTGCGCCGGTGGGCGAACGCCGTCGGGCTGGTCCGACCGGGTGGTCGAGCGGTCGTCGTCGGCGACCCGGCGCACCCGGCGGTCCAGGCGCTGGTCCGGTGGGACCCCGCCGGCTTCGCCGAGCGCGAGGCGCAGGAGCGCCAGGAGGCGCACCTGCCGCCCGCCAGCCGGCTGGCGACCATCGCGGGCGAGCCGGGCGCGGTCGACGACGCCCTGACCCTGCTCCGGCTTCCCGACGTCGCCGAGGTGCTCGGGCCGGTGCCGGTCGTCCCCGTGCGGGGCGGTCTGCGGGGCGCGCCCGGGCGCGCCGAGGCCGAGCCGGAGGAGGTGCGGGCCGTGGTCCGGGTGCCGCGCGCCCAAGGAGTCGCACTGGCGCAGGCGCTGGGCGAGCTGCAGCGGGTGCGCTCCGCGCGCAAGCTCGACGCCGTCCGGGTGCAGGTCGACCCGTTCTCGCTCTAGTGATGAGTGCCTGTCGGGAGGTCCAAGCCGCGACTCAGGCTGTCGGCAGCGCACTTGCCAGGCGCGCGTGGACGTCAGCGACGGACGAGGCATGCGGTCCGTCGGCCGAGAGCCGCGGATAGAGCTTCTTCGGCCAGAGGACGTCGACTCCGCGGGTGGTGAAGGCGCCGCCGATCAGTGGCCAGTCGGACTCGATGAAGCACAGGACGCCGACGACAGGTAGGTCCTCACCGACGACAGATCGGACGAGCTCCACCTGCTTCAGGACACCGTCGACGAGCTTGGTCTGGTCCCGGGAGCCGACGATCAACTTCTCGACCCGAGGGCGGAGGATGCCGCCCTCGACGCGGAGAGCGGGGCGCTTCCCGACGTACCGCTTGGCGTCGATGACGTAGACGCCGGTCGGGGTCACGGCGAGGTGGTCGATGTTCGCGCGGGATCCAGGGATGCGACGGTCGTGCAGGAGGCGCAGCGTGTCGGAGGCGAGCTCGTTGAGCCGGTGACCCAGCCGTTCCTCGCCGAGCGCGCCGGCGTCCCAGGCGGTCGTCGACTGCGGGTCGTCGCTCAGCGCGAGGACCAGGCCGCCGAGCTTGGGGCGCTTGGCACGGATCCGCTCCTCGCGCTTGGCTTGGCGGCGCTCGTACTCGCGGCGGGCGGAGGCGCCAGCGGTCCCGGGATCGACTGGCTCAGGAGGGGCGGAGCCGGGGACCAACGTGGTGGGTAGGCAGTTCAGGCAGCGGATGGTCTTGGTAGCCCGCTCGTAGACAGCCTCAGCGCGAGCGTCGAGCTCCGTGGAGCAGGAACGACAGGTGCCGGCATAGCGGAGTCGCATGCGCTTCTCGTCAGGTAAGCCTGGCATGGAGCGACGCTAGCTCCCGATCATCCTCGACGAGGGCGATCAGGAGCATCGACCAGGCATATTGACGGTCACACATTATGGGGACAGGATCGAACACATGTTCGAGCCGCCGGCCACTACTGATGCCGGGGTGTTGTGCGCCTCGAGCATCGCGGCGGTCAAGGAGCGGCTGGTGGCGGCGCTGGAGTCGGGCTCAGGTCTCGACGATGCCGGTCGGGTGGAGTCGATCGGGGCGTTGGAGGAGCTGGTGCGGGTGGCGACTGCTGCGCAGGCGGCGTTGGCCCGGGAGCTGGACGCCTCGCAACGCGCGGTGCAGGCCGAGGCCGGGCTGGCTGCCGAGCACCGCGGGCGCGGGGTCGCGTTGCAGGTCGCGCTCGCCCGTCGGGAGTCCCACCACCGCGGCAAGCGCCACCTCGGGCTGGCGAAGGTCGTCTCCACCGAGATGCCGCACACCTGGGCCGCCTGGCGCACCGGGGTGATCACCGAGCACGCCGCCACCCTCGCGGTCCGCGAGACTGCCTGCCTGGAGCTGGAGGACCGGCTCGAGGTCGACCGGCTCCTGGCCGGCACCCCCGACGCCCTAGAGTCCCTGGCCACGATGGGTGAGCGGGAGGTCGCGGGGTTCTGCGCCAAGCACGCCGCCCGCCTCGACCCCGCCTCCGTCGTCGCCCGGCGCCGCAAGGCCGAGGAAGACCGCTGCGTCACCCTGCGCCCCGCCCCCGACACCATGACCTACCTGACGCCCTGCTCCCGGTGAAGGACGGCGTCGCCGCCTACGCCGCGCTGACCCAGGCCGCTGATGCCGCCCGGGCCGACGGCACCGACGAGCGCACCAAGGGCCAGGTCATGACCGACACCCTCGTCTCCGCGGTCCTCGGCGGTCACGAAGCCACCGGAGGGCCGAAGGTCGAGCTCGGCCTCGTGATGAGCGACCACACCGCCGTCGGCGACAGCGACGACCCCGCCCACCTCGACGGCTACGGACCCATCCCCGCCGAGCTCGCCCGCGAGATCGTCGCCGGCGCCCTCACCGCCGACGAGGAAGTCTGGGTGCGGAGGTTGTACACCAGCCCCACCACCGGCGAGCTCCTCGCCATGGATTCCCTGAGCAGGCAGTTCCCCACCGGGCTCGCGCGGTTCATCCGACTGCGCGACCAGGTCTGCCGCACCCCCTGGTGCACCGCACCCATCCGCCACAGCGACCACGCCGACGCCGTCATCGACGGCGGCCCCACCACCGGGGAGAACGGCCAAGGTCTCTGCGAAGCGTGCAACTCATGGGTTGAGGAGGCGAGGGACGAGCCGTCTCGAAACCATGCCAAGGAAGCGCCCGGGTGGCGGGCCAGACCCACGCCAGAGGGCACCATCGAGACCCTCACTCCCACCGGCCACCGACACCACACCCGACCACCAGCCCTGGTCACCATCCACGACCGGCCACCGATCAGGATCGACTACATCCCCGCCGCCTGAGGCCAGCACGTGGACGCGCGCGGTGCCTGACTAGACTCGAACGCTGCACCGACGTACCGATCACCCAGGAGTCCCGTGGCCGTCCAGCCGATCCGCCTCTTCGGCGACCCGGTGCTGCGCAAGCCCGCCCTCGAGGTCGTCGACTTCGACAAGGAGCTGCGCACCCTCGTCTCCGACCTCACCGACACGATGCTCGAGGCGCCCGGGGCGGGTCTCGCGGCACCGCAGATCGGCGTGGGCCTGCGGGTCTTCACCTGGTACGTCGACGGCGAGGTCGGCCACCTGGTCAACCCCTCGCTCGACCTCTCCGAGGAGATCCAGGACGGCCCCGAGGGCTGCCTGTCGATCCCCGACCTCTCCTTCGACTGCCGCCGCGCGCTCCGGGTGGTCGCGACCGGCATGAACATGCACGGCGAGCCGGTCCGTGTCGAAGGCTCCGAGCTGCTCGCCCGCGCCATCCAGCACGAGACGGACCACCTCGACGGCATCCTCTTCATCGACCGCCTCGACGCCGACGCCCGCAAGGCCGCCATGAAGGCGATCCGCGAGTCGGAGTGGTTCGGCCTCGAGAAGCCCCAGGTCAAGCTCAGCCCCCATCCCACGAACGGTTTCGGTTTCTGACCATGCGCCTCGTCTTCGCCGGCACCCCCGAGGTGGCCGTCCCCTCCCTCGACGCCATCGCCGACTCCCGCCACGAGCTGGTCGGCGTGGTCACCCGTCCCGATGCGCCGGCCGGCCGAGGTCGCAAGCTGGTCGCCAGCCCCGTCGCGCAGCGGGCCGAGGAGCTCGGCGTGCCGGTCCTCAAGCCCGAGCACCCGCGCGACCCCGAGTTCCAGGCGGCCCTGCGGGAGCTGCGGCCCGACTGCTGCCCGGTGGTGGCCTACGGGGCCCTGCTGCCCCAGTCCGCCCTGGACATCCCGCCCCACGGCTGGGTCAACCTGCACTTCTCCTGCCTCCCCGCCTGGCGCGGCGCCGCACCGGTGCAGCACGCCATCTGGGCCGGCGACGAGGTCACCGGCGCGACGACGTTCCGGATCGTCAAGGCCATGGACGCCGGCCCGACCTTCGGCGTGATGACCGAGCGGATCCGGCCTACCGACACCGCCGGCGACCTGCTCACGCGCCTCGCCGAGGGCGGGTCCGGCCTCCTCGTCGCCACCCTCGACGGCATCGAGGACGGCGCCCTGGAGGCGCGCGAGCAGCCGGCCGAGGGCGTCAGCGTGGCCCCGAAGATCCTCGTCGAGGACGCCGAGGTCGACTGGTCCGAGCCCGCCGTCGCGGTCGACCGCCGGATCCGCGCGTGCACCCCCGGCCCCGGCGCCTGGTCGACCCACGAGGGGGAGCGGATCAAGATCGGTCCGGTCTCCCTCGAGCCGGAGACGACCCTCGAGCCGGGCGTTCTCGAGGTCCGCAAGAACGCCGTCCTCGTCGGCACCGGCACCCACGCGGTGCGGCTCGGTGAGGTCAAGGCGTTCGGCAAGAAGCAGATGGGCGCGGCCGACTGGGCCCGCGGCGCGCGGCTGGAGTCCGGCGCGCGGTTCGGTCCCGGCTGATGGCTCGGCCGGCGACCCCGGATGACGTCGACGCCATCTGCCGAGCGCTCCCGGAGGTGGTCCTCGGGACCAGCTGGGGCGACCTCCCGACGTACCTCGTCCGCGGCCGCGGGTTCCTGCTCTTCCGACCGCCGCACCCCACCGCGGTGGACCCCGTGACCGGCGAGATGTACGACGACCTCCTGGTCGTCACGACGCCGTCACGCGAGGCAAGCGAGGCGCTCGTGGGCGATGCCTCCTCGCCCTTCTTCACCATTGACCACTTCCGCCGCACCAACGCCGTCCTCGTCCAGCAGTCGCGGCTCGCCGAGCTCGACGTCGACGAGCTGCGCGAGGTGCTCACCGACGCGTGGGCGGCGCGCGCACCGAAGCGCCTGGTGCGGGAGCACCTCGGCGATGGCTGAGGGCCGACGCCGCGGGCGGCCGGCCGGCCGGCCCGCGCCCCGACCGCGGGTGGACGCCACCCGGCTCGCGGCGTTCGACGTCCTCAAGGCCGTGCGTGTCGACGACGCCTACACCAACCTCGCCCTCCCCGCCGCGATCGGGCGGCACGGGCTCACCGGGCGCGACGCGGCCTTCGCCACCGAGCTGGCCTCCGGCACGATCCGCCGGCGCGGCACCTACGACGCGGTCCTCACGGCGTGCGTCGACCGCCCGCTCGCCAAGGTCGAGGCCAAGGTGCTCGACGCGCTGCGGCTCGGGACGCACCAGCTGCTGTCGATGCGGGTGCCGGCGCACGCCGCGATCAGCACCACCGTCGACCTCGTCCGGGCCAAGGTCGGTCCCGGGGCGGCCGGCTTCGCCAACGCCGTGCTCCGCAAGGTGGCCGCGCGCGACCTCGAGTCCTGGGTGGCCGCGGTCGCCCCCGATCCCGCTGCGGACCCGCTGCGCCACGCGGAGGTGGCCTTCAGCCACCCGCGGTGGGTCGTCGACGAGCTTCGGCAGGCGGTCGGACAGGACGAGCTGCACGACCTCCTCGCCGCCGACAACGACCCGCCGCGGGTCACCCTCGTCGCCCGCCCGGGTCGCGCGGACCGGGCGGAGCTGCCCGGGGAGCCGACCCGCTGGTCGCCGTACGGCGTGGTGCTCGAGGGCGGGGACCCCGGTGCGCTGCCGGCTGTGGCGGAGGGGCGAGCCGGCGTCCAGGACGAGGGCTCCCAGCTGGTCGCCACGGTGACGGCGGAGGCCCCGGTCGTGGGCGAGGACACCCGCTGGCTCGACCTCTGCGCGGGCCCGGGCGGCAAGTCGGCGCTGCTCGCCGCCCTCGCCGCCGGCAGGGGCGCCCACCTCGTGGCGGGCGAGCGGCAGCAGCACCGGGCGAGGCTGGTCGCCCGCGCCCTGCGCGGATCGGGCGGCGTCGCCGGCGTCGTCACCGCGGACGGCACCAGGCCGCCGTTCCGGGCTGGGTCCTTCGACCGGGTGCTGGTCGACGCGCCCTGCACCGGCCTGGGAGCGCTGCGCCGGCGGCCCGAGGCGCGGTGGCGCCGACGGCCGGTGGACCTGGCCGACCTCGTGGTGCTCCAGCGGCAGCTGCTCGGCTCCGCGCTCGAGCTGGTCCGCCCCGGCGGCGTCGTGGTCTACGCGACCTGCTCGCCGGTGCTGGCCGAGACGGCCGAGGTGGTGACGAGTGTCCTGGCCGGACAGGAGGCCGCTGTCCTGGAGGACGCGAGCGGACTGCTCGCGCACGTTCCGCGGGCCGCCGGTCCGCTGCCCGGCACGCTGCAGCTGTGGCCGCACCGGCACGGCACCGACGCCATGTTCCTGGCCCTGGTGCGGCGTACTGGCTGATCGTCAGCCCGTGAGCCCCAGCTCGACGGGGCGGGTGCGGGTGAGGTCCATGACGCGGGTGACGGGGCGGCCGGCGCCGGTCAGCACGCTGTGCGCTCCGGCTGCCGCGGCCTGCTCGCGGCAGGCGAGGAGCACGCTGAGGCCCGCGGCGTCCAGGAAGGTCACCCCGGACAGGTCGATGACCACGGACTCGACCCCGGCCGCGAGCAGCGCCTCGAAGCGCGACGGCACCAGGTCGGTGCCCGCGAGGTCGAGCTCGCCCTCGATCACGAACAGGGCCGAGCGGTCGAGCAGTGCGGTGGTGACGGTTAGCGTCATGGTGGTGGCTCCCAGGTCGTCGAGCGCCCCCTCCGAGCGCTCTGCACCCCTCAACGCGGGCGGGCGCCCGGGGACACGGCTCCGTGCGCGAAATGGTCCGCTCGGACGCGGACATGCCCTACGCGGGTCAGCCCGAAGGGGTGAGGTCAGTCGTCGTCGAGCACGTGGCGCAGGTAGCGCCGCGGGTCGGCGAGGTAGGCGCGCCAGTGCTGCACCAGCTCCAGGTCCTCCCACGCGGTCTCGCGCAGGCCCCAGGGTCCGGCCTCGAGGATCCTGGCCCCCGGCATGGCCGCCAGCACGGGGGAGTGCGTCGCGCAGAGCACCTGCCCTCCCGAGCGCACCACCCCGTCGAGCACCGAGACCAGCCCGAGCGTCGCGGAGAACGACAACGCCGCCTCCGGCTCGTCCAGGCAGTAGAAGCCCGGCGAGTCGAAGCGGAGCCGGAGCACCTCGAGAAAGGACTCGCCGTGGCTCATCTCGTGCAGCACCGGTCCGCCGAGCTGCTCCTGGTGGGTGTACCACCCGTGCATGGTCTCGGCCCGCAGGAAGAACCCCCAGCGGTTGGCACCGAGGCCGCGCTGCAGGGAGAGCGCGGCGCCCAGCGGCGACTCGCTGACCCGAGTGGAGTGGTGGGAGTTGCGGGAGCCGCCCTCGGGGGAGAGGCCGTACGCCTCGGCCACGGCCTCGACGACCGTCGACTTCCCGGACCCGTTCTCACCCACCAGGAAGGTGACGCCGGGCGGCAGGTCGAGCCCCCGGCGTACCACCTGCTCCACCGCCGGGACGGTCATCGGCCACTGGTCCAGCGGTAGTCGCTCGGCGCGTCCCTCCCTCGGGACGGACACCCGTACGACGGGCGGTTGGTCGAAGCGCACGGACTCACCGTAGGGCCCACTACGGTGGACGCGTGGCTGCCTCGAAGTCCCCCTCGGTCGAGATCGAGGTCGACGACCGCGTGGTCCGGGTCAGCAATCCCGACCGCGTCTACTTCCCTCCCCAGGGTTCGGCGCAGACGGGAGTCACCAAGCTCGACCTGGTCGAGTACTACCTCGCGGTCGGGCCCGGCATCGTCAACGCGCTCTACGAACGGCCCTGCATGCTCCACCGCTTTCCCACCGGCCTGGCGGGGGAGAAGGTCCACCAGAAGCGGCTGCCCCGCGGGGCACCGCCGTGGGTCGAGACGGTGCAGCTGCACTTCCCCCGCTGGAACCGCACGGCCGACGAGCTCTGCGTGACCGAGCTCGGCTCCGTCATCTGGGCCGTCCAGATGTCGACCGTCGAGTTCCACCCGTGGAACAGCCGCCGGGAGGACACCGAGAAGCCCGACGAGTGGCGCATCGACCTCGACCCCGGCCCGGAGTGCGACTACGACCGGGTCCGCCGCGTCGCACACGTCACCCGCGAGGTGCTCGACGAGCTGGGCGCCGTCGGCTTCCCCAAGACCAGCGGCAGCAAGGGGATACACGTCTACGTCCGGATCCGCCCCGACCACGGCTTCAAGGAGGTACGCCGGGCGGCGCTGGCCTTCGCCCGCGAGGTCGAGCGCCGCGCGCCCGAGGACGTCGACCTGAGCTGGTGGCGCAAGGACCGGGACCCCACGACGGTCTTCGTCGACTACAACCAGAACGCCCGCGACCACACCATCGCCGCGGCGTACTCGGTGCGTGGGCTGCCCGACGCGCGGGTCTCCACGCCGATCCGGTGGGACGAGGTCGACGACGCCGATCCCCGCGACTTCACGATCGCCACCGTCCCGGGGCGCTTCGCCGACCTGGGCGACCTGCACGCCGACATCGATCGCCATGCCTGGGACATCGCGCCGCTCCTGGAGTGGGCGGAGCGCGACGAGCGTGAGGAGGCGCCGGACCGTCCTCCCGCGGGGTGAGGTTGCCCGGGGTGACCGGCGGGTAACTGGCCGCGGTGACATCACACGAGCGGCTGCTGGCCGAGGTGCGCGACGCCGCACGGGACACCTTCGGCCACGACGAGCTGCTGCCCGGCCAGGCGGACGCGCTCACCGCCCTCAGGGACGGCCACGACGTCCTCCTGGTCTCCCCGACGGGGTCGGGGAAGTCCTTGGTCTACCAGGTCGCCGGCGTGCTCTCGGGCCGCTGCACCCTGGTGGTCTCCCCGCTGCTGGCGCTGCAGCAGGACCAGGCAGACGGCATCGCCCAGGCCCCCGGGGGCCTGTCGGCACGCCGGCTGAGCTCGGCCGAGACCGACGCGGAGCGGCGCGAGGCCCTCGAGGAGGCGGCCGAGGGCCGCGTCGACTTCCTCTTCTGCTCACCCGAGCAGCTGGCGAACGACGAGGTCCGAGCTGCCGTGGCGGCGGTGGGCCCGGGCCTGGTCGCCGTCGACGAGGCGCACTGCGTCTCGGCGTGGGGCCACGACTTCCGCCCCGACTACTTCCGCCTGGGTGACCTGCTCGCCGAGC
This sequence comes from Nocardioides ureilyticus, assembly GCF_051280745.1. Taxonomy (NCBI): domain Bacteria; kingdom Bacillati; phylum Actinomycetota; class Actinomycetes; order Propionibacteriales; family Nocardioidaceae; genus Nocardioides; species Nocardioides ureilyticus. The sequence continues at coordinate 9,029 of NZ_JBNCOG010000018.1, forward strand.
TGCTGGGCGGCGGGGACGACACCCGGGTCGTGGCGATGACCGCCACCGCAGCACCGCCGGTGCAGGAGGACATCGTCACCCGGCTGCGGCTGCGTGACCACCGCACCGTGCTCACCGGGTTCGCCCGTGACAACCTCGCTCTCGACGTCATGCGGGTCGCCGAGCCCGACGACCAGCGCGCGGCAGTGCTCGACGTCGTCGCCGGCAAGCAGGGGGCGGGCATCGTCTACTGCCGGACCAGGCCCGCTGCGGAGGAGTACGCCGCCGCGCTGGCAGAGGCCGGCCGCCGCACCGCGGTCTACCACGCCGGGCTGAGCCACCGCCGCCGCGAGCGGGCACACCAGGCGTTCATGGCCGACGAGGTCGACACGGTCGTGGCCACGTCGGCCTTCGGGATGGGGATCGACAAGCCGGACATCCGGTTCGTGGTCCATGCCCAGATCCCCGAGTCACCGGACACCTACTACCAGGAGGTCGGCCGCGCCGGACGCGACGGGGAGCCGGCGACCGCCACGCTGGTCTACCGGCCCGAGAACCTCTCGCTCGGCCGGTTCTTCTCCGGGGGCGTGCCTCGTCGCAAGGACGTCCAGGCCGTGCTGCGAGCCGCCGGCGAGGTGGGCACGGACCCGGCCGACGTGGCGGAGCGGTCGGGGCTCGGCCGGCGCAAGGCCGGCCGCCTGCTCAACCTCCTCGAGCTGGTCCACGAGACCCGCCCCGAGGACGACGCACCGGACGCAGCCGTTGCCGCCGTCGTCGAGATCGCCGAGTCGCACCGGCAGCTCGAGCGCTCGCGGGTCGACATGATGCGGGGGTACGCCGAGACCGACCGGTGCCGTCCGGCGTACCTGCAGGGGTACTTCGGTGAGCAGGTGGACCAGCGCTGCGGACGCTGCGACAACTGCCGCGCGGGGGTGGCCGAGGACCCTGCGGTCGAGCAGTCCGCGCCGTACCCGGTCCAGAGCGAGGTCGAGCACGCCGAGTTCGGGCCGGGCGTGGTCACCGACCTGGAGGAGGACCGGGTGACGGTGCTCTTCGAGTCGGTCGGCTACCGCACGCTCTCCCTCGACGTCGTCGAGGAGCAGGAGCTGCTCGACCGCGCCTGAGACCAGGTGGGCAACCCTCACAGGGTCCTCACATCCTCCGCCCACGGGCCGCCCATCCGGACGCCCTACGGTCACGGCATGCGCACCGCACGAGAAGCCCGGAACGTCGCAGTCGTCGTCAACGCCGGCTCCCGCAGGGGCGCCGCTGCCCTGGACCGGACGGCGGTGATGCTCGAGGGCGCGGGTCTGGGCCCGGTGCGCACCCACCCCGTCCGCGACGGCGCAGAGCTGGCTGCCACGCTGGACCGCGTCGTCGCGGACGGGCCCGACCTGCTCGTGGTCGGCGGCGGGGACGGCACCGTCAGCTGTGCTGCCGGTCGTGTGGCCGGCACCGAGATGACGCTCGGGGTGCTGCCGCTCGGCACTGCGAACGACTTCGCCCGGACCCTGGAGATCCCGACCCCGCTGTCCTCCGCGATCGCGGCGCTGGTGGAGGGCCACGTCGTCGACGTCGACCTCGGCCGGGTGGACGGCAGGGCCTTCCTCAACGTCGCCTCCGCCGGCCTGTCCGTCGCGGTGACCGAGCGGCTCACGCCCGGCCCCAAGCGGCGCCTGGGCCCGGTGGCGTACCCGGTCGCGACCCTTGCCGCCTACCGTCACCACCGTCCGTTCACCGCGCGGCTGGAGTTCCCCGACGGGGACCACGGAGCCCTGGACCTCACTGACCTGCTCCAGGTTGCGGTCGGCAACGGGCGTCACTACGGCGGCGGCAACGCCGTCGCGCCGAACGCCTCGATCGACGACCACCTGCTCGACGTCTACGCCATCGAGCGCGGCCGGCTCCGCGACCACGTCTCGATCGCGCGCCTCCTGCGGGACGGCTCCTTCGTCGAGCACCACCGCGTGCACCACCTCACCACCCGCCGGCTCCGGCTCACGACCGATCGAGCGCTGGGGATCAACCTCGACGGCGAGGTGGTCGCGAGCACCCCGGCGCAGTTCGAGGTGGAGCGCAACGCGGTGCACGTGGTCGTGCCCCGCACGAGCCGGGCCGCGGTGCTCGACGGTGCCCGCGCCGAGCCGGAGCGGGACGCTCCCTAGACTGCCCGCCCGTGGGCCACATCCAGATCACCCCGAGCATCCTCAACGCCGACTTCGCCGCCCTCGGCGCCGAGGTCGCCCGGATCCCGAGCGCCGACTGGGTGCACGTCGACGTCATGGACAACCACTTCGTCCCGAACCTCACCTTCGGCCCCACGATGGTGGAGGCCCTGGCCCGCAGCACCGACGTGCCCCTCGACGCACACCTGATGATCGAGGACCCCGACCGCGAGGCGCCGGCGTACGTCGAGGCGGGTTGCGGGTCGGTGACCTTCCACGTGGAGGCCGCCCGGGCGCCGGTGCGGCTGGCTCGGGAGATCCGGGCCAAGGGCGCCCGCGCCTCCATGGCGCTGCGGCCCGCCACGCCGGTCGAGCCGTACGAGGACCTGCTCCCCGAGCTCGACATGCTGCTGCTGATGACCGTCGAGCCGGGCTTCGGTGGCCAGAAGTTCCTGGACCTGGTGCTGCCGAAGATCCGCCGGGCGCGCGCGCTGATGGACCGGCACGGCGTCGAGACCTGGTTGCAGGTCGACGGCGGCGTCTCGCTGGAGACCATCGAGCGCTGCGCGGAGGCGGGCGCCGACGTCTTCGTGGCCGGCTCGGCCGTGTACTCCGCCGAGGACCCGGACCGCATGGTGGAGCAGCTGCGGGCGGCGGCGGAGGCCGCCACCGGCTGAGGCCGGCCGCCCGGGCGGCGCCGGAGAGCTCAGATCCGCTCGAGCAGGGTCCCGGTGGCCATGGCGCCCCCGGCGCACATCGAGACCAGTGCCGTGGAGGCGTCGCGGCGCTCGAGCTCGTGCAGCGCCGTGGTGATCAGCCGGGTGCCGGTCGACCCTACGGGGTGGCCGAGCGCGATCGCGCCGCCGTTGACGTTGACCCGGTCGAGGTCGGCGCCGTGCTGGCCGGCCCACGACAGGACGACGGAGGCGAAGGCCTCGTTGACCTCGAACAGGTCGATGTCCGACATCGCCATCCCCGTGCGCTCGAGCACCCGGGAGGTGGCCGCGATCGGTCCGTCGAGGTGGTAGTACGGGTCGGAGCCGACCAAGCAGTGGGTCACGATCCGGGCCCGGGGCGTCAGGCCCAGGGCGCGAGCCCGGTCCTCGTCCATGACCAGCACGGCCGAGGCGCCGTCGCTGATCTGGGAGGAGGTCCCGGCGGTGTGCAGCCCGTCCGGCAGGACCGAGCGCAGGTTCGCCAGCCCTTCGGCAGTGGTGTCGCGGAGGCCCTGGTCGCTGTCGACGACGCGCGTCTCGCCGGTGGCTTCGCCGGACTCCGACAGCACCGGCGCCTCGATCGGCGCGATCTCGCGCTTGAACCGCCCCTCGTCGACCGCCACCCGGGCCTTCTGCTGGGAGGCGAGCCCGAAGGCGTCGAGGTCCTCGCGGGAGAGGCCGCGGTTGCGGGCGATCCGGTCGGCGGCCTCGAACTGGTTCGGCATGTCGATCGTCCAGTCGTCGGGGCGCGGGTCGCCGAGACCGGGCGGGACGTTGCCGCCGAGGGGGATGCGCGACATCGACTCGACGCCGCAGGCGATGCCGACGTCGATCGTGCCGGCCGCGACCATGTCGTGCACCAGGTGCGCGGACTGCTGCCCGGAGCCGCACTGGGCGTCGATGGCGGTGGCGCCCGTGTGCTGGGGGAGTCCGGCGTGGAGCCACGCGCGCCGCACCATGTCGTTGGACTGCTCGCCCGCCTGGGTCACGCAGCCGCCGACGACCTGCTCGACCAGCTCGGGGTCGAGGCCGGCGCGGGAGAGGACCTCGCGCTGGGCGAAGCCCAGGAGGACGGCCGGGTGCACGCCGGCCAGCCAGCCCTTCTTCTTGCCGAGGGGGGTGCGGACGGCGTCGACGATCACTGGGGTGCCCATGCCGCCAGACTAGAACACGTTCTCGTTCGCGGCGAGATGAGTTCCGTTCGTCGTGGGTCGAGCGCCTTCCCTTACCTACCGAGAGTATGTAACCTCGGACACTAGAACGTGTTCCAGAACCGAGAGGCTCTCCGTGACCGCCACCGCCCTGCCCGTCGCCTTCGACCCCACCGACCCCGACGTCATGCGGGAGCGGGTGCCGCACGAGGAGCTCCTCGCGATGCGGCGCACCGCCCCGGTCTCCTGGGTCGAGCAGACCGAGGCGGCCCGCGCGGGATTCCCGGACCACACCGGCTACTGGGCACTCTCGAAGCACGCCGACGTCGCAGCCGTGTCCAAGGACCAGACCAACTTCTCCACGCGGGAGAACGGCGTGATCATCCGGTTCGCGCCGGAGATGACCCGCGAGGAGGTCGAGCAGACGAACTTCCTGCTCATCAACCACGACGCGCCCGACCACACCAAGCTCCGGCAGATCGTCTCGCGAGCCTTCACCCCGCGGGCGATCAACGCGCTCCACGACAACCTCAAGGCGCGGGCCGAGAAGATCGTCGACGACGCGCTCGCCAAGGGCGAGGGCAACTTCGTGGAGGACGTGGCCGCCGAGCTCCCGCTCCAGGCGATCGCCGAGCTGCTCGGCGTGCCGCAGGAGGACCGCGGGAAGCTCTTCGAGTGGTCGAACCAGATGCTCTCCTACGACGACCCCGAGGTCGAGGGCGACCAGATGACCGCCTTCATGGAGATCCTGGCCTACTCGATGGCGCTCGCCGACGAGCGCCGGCGCAACCCCCAGGACGACATCCTCACCAGGTTGGTCACCGCGGACGTGCAGACCGAGGGCGACGAGGAGAGCCGGGGACTGACCGACGACGAGTTCGGCTTCTTCATGATCCTGCTCGCGGTCGCCGGCAACGAGACCACGCGCAACGCCATCACCTGGGGCATGCACGCCTTCATGCAGAACCCCGAGCAGTGGGAGATCTACCGGGCCGAGCGCCCGGCCACCGCGGTCGACGAGATCATCCGCTGGGCGACGCCGGTCACCGTCTTCCAGCGCACAGCGCTCAACGACGTCGAGGTGGGCGGCGTGCAGGTCCGCAAGGGCGACCGGGTCGGCCTGCTCTACGCCAGTGCCAACTTCGACGAGGACGTCTTCGAGGACCCGTTCACCTTCGACGTGCGGCGTGACCACAACCCGCACCAGGCCTTCGGTGGCCACGGCGCCCACTACTGCATCGGCGCCAACCTGGCCCGGCTCGAGGTGGACCTCATCTTCCGCGCGCTCGCCGACCGCGGCGTGACCGTGACCCAGCTCGAGGAGCCCCGCAAGCTCCGCAGCGCGTGGATCAACGGTGTCAAGGAGCTGCGCGTCGCCTACCGGTGACGAGCCGAGATCAGGAGGGACCGCCGTGAGCGCGACCGGAGTGCTGCCCGAGGGATTCGACCCGACCGACCCGTTCGTCAACGAGAAGGCGGTCCCGCACGAGGAGTTCCGACGGCTGCGCCACAGCGGCCCGCTGACCTGGATCGAGCAGGCGCCCGGGACCTACGACGGCATGGCGCCCGAGTCCGGGAGCGGCTACTGGGCCGTCACCCGGCACGCCGACGTGTCAGCCATATCCAAGAACTCCAAGGACTGGTCCAACGCCGAGAACGGCGCGATCATCCGGTTCTCCGAGGGCATGCTCCGCGAGCAGATCGAGATGCAGCGGGTCATCATGCTCAACCAGGACGCGCCGGAGCACCCGACGACCCGGCAGATCGTCTCCCGCGCCTTCACCCCGCGCTCGATCAACGAGCTCGAGGACCTCATGCGGCAGCGGGCCGAGTCGATCGTGCAGGCCGCCCTCGAGCGAGGCACCGGCGACTTCGTCGAGGAGGTCGCCGCCGAGCTGCCGCTCCAGGCGATCGCCGACCTCATCGGCGTCCCGCAAGAGGACCGGTTCAAGCTGTTCGACTGGTCCAACCAGATGCTGGCCTCCGACGACCCCGACTACCCCGGGGACCCCGACATGGCGGCGGCAGAGATCCTCGGCTACGCGATGGCGATGGCCGCCGAGCGGCAGGCGAACCCGCGCGACGACCTCATCACCCGCCTCCTCAACGCCCACAAGGGCGAGCGCGGGCTCACCGACGACGAGTTCGGCTACTTCGTGATCCTGCTGGCCGTGGCGGGGAACGAGACGACCCGCAACGCCATCTCGCACGGGATGAACGCCTTCCTCGACAACCCCGAGCAGTGGGAGCTGTGGAAGGCGGAGCGACCGGCCACCATGGTCGACGAGGTGGTCCGCTGGGGCACGCCCGTGACGGTCTTCCAGCGCACCGCCGTCCGTGACGTGGAGATCGGCGGCGTCACCGTCGCCAAGGGCCAGCGGGTGGGGCTCTTCTATGCCAGTGCAAACTTCGACGAGACCGTCTTCGAGGACCCGTTCCGCTTCGACATCACCCGCGACCCCAACCCGCAGCTGGGCTTCGGCGGCCACGGCGCGCACTACTGCCTCGGCGCCAACCTCGCCCGGCAGGAGATCCGCGTGCTCTTCGACGCGGTGGCCGACCACGCGCCGGGGATCACCAAGGAGCGCGAGCCGCGGCGGCTGCGCCACTCGTGGATCAACGGGCTGAAGGACCTCCCGGTCCGCTACGCCTGAGCTGCGAGGCCGCCCCGGAGCACCGGCTCGTGCTCGCGGGCGGTGAGCACGAGCGGCCCGTCCTCGGTCACGGCGATGGTGTGCTCCATGTGGGCGCCCCGGGAGCCGTCCATGCTGCGCAGCGTCCAACCGTCGGCGTCGGTGAAGATCTCGTCGGTGGTGTGCAGGAACCACGGCTCGATCGCGATGACCAGCCCGGGCTTGAGCGTGTAGCCGCGGCCCGGCCGCCCGTCGTTGGGGATGTGCGGGTCGCCGTGCATGGTCCGGCCCACGCCGTGCCCCCCGAACTGCGTGTTGATCCGCAGCCCGGCCTCCCGCGCCACGGTGGCGATGGCGTGCGAGATGTCGCCGACCTTGTTGCCCGCCTGCGCGGCGGCGATGCCCGCCTCGAGGGCACGCTGCGTCGTGGCGATGAGCGACAGGTCCTCCTGCCGAGCGGTGCCCACGACGAGCGAGTACGCCGAGTCCGAGACCCAGCCGTCGACGCTCGCAGCGAAGTCGACGCTGAGCAGGTCGCCGTCCTGGAGGACGTAGTCGCGGGGGAGCCCGTGCAGGACCGCGTCGTTGACCGACGTGCAGAGCACCTTGCCGAACGGCGAGGCGCCGAAGGAGGGGTGGTAGTCGATGTAGCACGACTCCGCCCCGCGGTCGCGGATCATCTGGTGGGCCAGCTCGTCGAGCTCCAGCAGGTTGACCCCCACGTCGGCCGCCTCGGCCAGCGTGGTGACGACATCGGCGACGAAGCGCCCGGCCGGGCGCATCTCCTCGATCTGGGCAGCGGTGCGGAGCTCGATCACGTGCCGAGCCTAGATAGGTTCGTGCTCGTGGCCCACATCGAGACCGGCACCGGGCGGGACCACCTGCGCGCGGACTGCGCGGCGTGCGCGGCCCTGTGCTGCGTGGCGACCACCTTCAGCCGGTCCGCGGACTTCGCGATCGACCGCCCCGCCGGGACGCCGTGCGTCCACCTCGCCGGCGACTTGCGGTGCTCCATCCACGACGAGCTGGCGCCGCGGGGCTTCCCCGGCTGCGCCGCCTTCGACTGCTTCGGTGCCGGCCAGCGCGTGACCGGCCACACCTTCGCCGGGACCGACTGGCGCCAGGATCCCGGTGGGGCCGCGGCGATGTTCGACGTCTTCCACCGCGTCCGGGCGCTCCACGAGCTGCTCTGGTACGTCGAGGAGGCGGTGGGGCTGGTCGGTGACGGCGACCTCCAGGCGGACCTGGTGGCCGCCCGCGAGCGCGTCGAGCGCCTCGCGCTGTCCGACGCGGAGGTGCTGGGCGGCGCCGACGCCGACGACGAGCGGGCGCGTGTGGTGCCGCTGCTGCGCGCGGCCAGCGAGCACGCGCGCCGCGGCGTCGGCACGGGCCGCCGGCGCCCGCGCGACCTCGTCGGTGCGGACCTGCGGGGCGAGGACCTCTCGGGTGCGGACCTGCGTGGGGCGCTCCTGCTCGGCGCCGACCTGCGCGGCGCCCGGTTGCGGCGTACCGACGTCACCGGTGCGGACCTGCGGGCCGCCGACGTCCGGGGCACGGACCTGTCCGAGGTGCTCTTCCTGACCGCCGTGCAGGTGGGCGGTGCCCGCGGTGACGCCGGCACGACACTGCCCGGGACGCTGGTGCGTCCCGGGCAGTGGAGGTGAGCCCCGCAGGTCTCAGCCGCCGGGCTCAGCCGTCGGGTTCAGCCGTCGGGCTCAGTTGCTGGGCTTCTCCGCCCCGACCACCCACATGGCGAAGAACTGCGAGCCGCCGCCGTAGGCGTGGCCCAGTGCTCGGCGTGCGCCGTCGACCTGGTGCTCACCGGCGGCCCCCCGGACCTGGAGCGCGGCCTCGCCGAACCGCAGCATCCCGGACGCACCGATCGGGTTGGAGGAGAGCACGCCTCCCGAGGCGTTGACCGGCAGCGTGCCGTCCATGGCGGTGCCGCCGGACTCGGTGAGCCGCCAGCCCTCGCCCTCCGCGCAGAAGCCGAGGTTCTCCAACCACATCGGCTCGAACCACGAGAACGGCACGTAGATCTCCGCGGCATCGATCTCCCGCAGCGGGTCGGTGATGCCGGCCTGCTGCCACAGGTGCGCGGCGGCGTCGCGGCCGGCCTGCGGGTTGACCTGGTCCCGCTCGGCGGCGGTCGTGGCCTCCGAGCGCATTACCGTGCCGTGGATCCACGCCGGGTTCGACGAGGCCGCCGCGGTGTCCTCGTCGACGATGACCATGGCGCACGCCCCGTCGGAGGACGGGCACGTCTCGTCGTAGCGGATCGGGTCCCACAGCATCTGCGAGGCCAGCACCGTCTCGACGGTCGTGCCCTCGTTGCGCAGGTGGGCGTAGGGGTTGCGCAGGGCGTTGTTCCGGTCCTTCGCCGCGACGATCGCGCCCACGTGGGTCGGCGCGCCGGAGCGGCGGATGTAGGAGCGCACGTGCGGCGCGAAGTAGCCGCCGGCCCCGGCGTGGACCGGCATGTTGAACGGCACGGGCACCGACAGTGCCCACATCGCGTTCGACTCCGACTGCTTCTCGTAGGCCACGGTGAGCACCCGCTTGTGCACGCCGGCCTGGACGAGCGAGGAGGCGACGATGGCGGTCGAGCCGCCGACCGAGCCGGCCGTGTGCACGCGCAGCAGCGGCTTGCCCGCGGCGCCGAGCGACTCGGCCAGGAAGAGCTCGGGCATCATCACGCCCTCGAACAGGTCCGGCGCCTTGCCGACGACGATCGCGTCGATCTCGTCGAGCGACATGCCCGCGTCCTCGAGGGCGCGGTCGATCGCCTCCCGGCACAGGCCCGCCATCGAGACGTCCTCACGCTTGGCCCGGTGGTGGGTCTGGCCGACCCCGACCACGGCTGCTGGCTGCTTGGCCACCTCAGGACCGCCCTTCCATGGTGCACACGATGTTCTGCTGGAGTGCCGGTCCGCTGGTGGCGTGGCCCAGCACCCGACCGGCGTCGCCCTGCCAGACCTTTTTCGCCGCCTCGCCGAACCGGATCAGGCCGCCGGTGAACATGGGGTTCCCGGCGAGCGCGCCACCCGAGGGGTTGACCTGCACGTCGTCGGCGAGCCCCAGCTCGCGGCGCAGGAGCAGCTCCTGGTGGCTGAACGGCGCGTGCAGCTCCGCCACCTCGACGCCGTCGACCCCGGCGGCCTCGCCGGCCCGCGCCGCCGACGGCGAGCGGGTCAGGTCCCGCGTGCCCACGCTGATCGGGTCGACGTAGTGCGCGAAACCGGTGATCCACGCCGGTCGGTCGCAGACCTCCCGGGCCCGGTCGCCCGCCGCGAGGACCATCGCGGCCGCCCCGTCGGTGACTGGCGCGCAGTCGTGCTTGCGCAAGGGGTCGGCGTAGACCGGCCGGCGCAGCAGCTCCTCGACCGACGAGCCGCCCTTGCGCACGGCGTACTCGTTCTTCTCGGCGTCGCTCAGCGAGCGGTTGACCACCTCGGCCATCGCCCGCTCGTCCCACAGGCCGGCGTCGATGCCCGCGCGGGCCTGGAGGCCGGCGAGCGACACGGTGTCGGGCCACAGCGGAGTCATGGTGTACGGGTCGAGCTGCAGGCTCAGCGTGCGGCGGAGCACACCCGCCGAGCTCTTGCCGAACCCGTAGACCAGCGCGGTGTCGACCTCACCGGTCTGGATCTTCAGCCACGCCTCGTAGAGCGCCCAGGCGGCGTCCATCTCGACGTGGGACTCGTTGACCGGCGGGATGACGCCGATCGCGTCCACCGCCTGGACGAACGAGAAGGACCGGCCGGCCAGGTAGTCGGAGGAGCCCGAGCACCAGAACCCGATGTCGCGGCGGCTCCATCCGGTCTGCTCGTAGCACTCCGCGAAGAGCGGGACGAGCAGCTCCACGCACGTGGGCGACCCGTCGAACTCCTCCATCTGTCGTTGGGCGAACCCGACGACGGCGACGTCTCTCATCGTTTCCTCTCCGCCTTCAGAGGTGGTGCTTGTAGGTGTCGAAGTCCGCGTCGGGCTCGTCGGCGGGACTGAAGTGGCTGATGTTCTCGATGGTGGTGCCCCACTCCTCCCGGGGCTTCCACACCGCCTTGACCCGCATGCCCATCCGGACCTCCTCGGCCGGGATGTCCAGGATGAGGTGGAGGAAGGCGATGTCGGCGCCGTCGAGGAGCACGTACGCCGACACGTACGGCGGGGTGATCCGCTGGCCGAGGAAGGGCACGTTGACGATGCAGAACGTGGTGACCGTGCCGGTCTGCGAGAGCTCGACCTCCTCGGCGGTCGGCGTCCCGTCGGAGGGGCACGCGCTGCGCGGCGGGACGTAGACCTTCCCGCACGCGGGGCAGCGCTGGCCGACGATCCGGCCCTCCGCCAGTCCGCGGTAGAAGGCCGACTCCTCCGGCGACGCGGCGTAGACGTAGTCGAGCTCGACCGGCGTGACGATGCCGGTCACGTCCTCGGTGGTCGAGCCTGTGGCCTCGGTGGTCGAGCCTGTCGCCCCGGTGGTCGAGCTTGTCGCCTCGGTGGTCGAGCCTGTGGCCTCGGTGGTCGAGCCTGTGGCCTCGGTGGTCGAGCCTGTCGAGACCACGTCGCCGGATCTCGACTGCTCGGTCGCCGGCTCCTTCGTCGCCTGCGCTCGCGCTCGATCTGGCCCGCCAGCGCCGTCCTCGACTCCGTCGAGTGCGGCGACGGGCTCAAAGCACGCGATGTCGGTCATCGCGCCGACCCGCTCCTCGGCCCACCGGACGCGGACCCGCATGCCGGTCGAGACCTCGTCGGGCGAGGCGACGTCCAGGGCGTGCAGGAGGGGGGCGTCCGCACCGTCGAGGGTGACCAGGGCGAAGGCGAAGGGGCGGTCGAACGGCTGGCCCGCCACGGGCTCGGGCACCCAGGACCAGGAGGTCACCGTCCCGGTCTCCGCGACCTCGACGAAGTTCTCGACCTGCCGGTGGGTGACCGGGTCGAACTCGGGCGGGGGGACGACCACGCGGCCGTCCGAGGTGCGGGCGCCGACGAGGCGGCCCTCGCGGAGGCCGGTGAAGAAGCGGCCGAGGACGGGGCCGGTCGACCGCGTGTAGTCGAAGGCGACCGTCATGGGGGCGGACAAGGTTCGGGACATGGCTCGGAAGTGAAACACGTTCTAGAAATCGCGGCAAGGGTCTGCGAAGGTGTCGGCATGAAACTCGGTCTGCAGCTGGGCTACTGGGGCGCGCAGCCACCGCAGGGCGTCGGAGAGCTGGTCGCCGCAGCGGAGGACGCCGGCTTCGACGCGGTCTTCACCGCCGAGGCATGGGGGTCCGACGCCTTCACGCCGCTGGCGTGGTGGGGCCGCGAGACCTCGCGCCTGCGGCTGGGGACCTCGATCGTCCAGATGTCGGGGCGCACCCCGACCTCGATCGCGATGCACGCGCTCACCCTCGACCACCTCAGCGGCGGCCGCGTGGTCCTCGGCATGGGGGTCAGCGGGCCGCAGGTCGTCGAGGGCTGGTACGGCGAGCCGTTCAGCAAGCCGCTGGCCCGCACCCGCGAGGTCGTGGCGATCATCCGCCAGGTGCTGGCGCGCGAGGCGCCCGTCACGAACGACGGCCCGCACCACCCGCTGCCGTACGCCGGCCCCGGCGCCACCGGCCTCGGCAAGCCGCTGAAGCCGATCGTGCACCCCCTGCGCGCCGACGTCCCTATCTGGCTCGGCGCGGAGGGACCGAGGAACGTCGCCCAGACCGCGGAGATCGCCGACGGCTGGATCCCGATCTTCTACACGCCGCGCTCCGCGGGGATGTACCAGCCGTGGCTGGACGAGGGCTTCGCGCGCCCGGGCGCCCGGCGTACCCGGGCGGACTTCGAGATCGCAGCGACCTGCCACCTCGAGGTCGTTCCCGACGCCGCCGCCAAGCAGCGGGTCATCGACGCCATGAAGCCGTTCGTCGCGCTGTACATGGGCGGCATGGGGGCCAAGGAGCAGAACTTCCACAAGCAGGTGTTCGAGCGGATGGGCCACGCCGACCTCGCCGACCAGGTCCAGAAGCTCTACCTCGAGGGTGAGAAGGACCGGGCCGCCGGCCTGGTCCCCGACGAGCTCGTCGACGACATGCACATCATCGGAACCGAGGGCGAGGTGCGCGAGCGCGTCGCCCAGTGGGAGGAGACCGGAGTGACCACGCTGCTGCTTAGCTGCCGATCCGCGGACGAGGTCCGCCGCGTCGCGGAGGTGCTCGCATGACCGAGACCCGGACCGACGACACCCTGCGCCTCGGCGCCCACAACGGCCACCTCATGGTCGCGGCACTGAAGAAGCACCGCACGAAGCCGGTCATGCACCTCGGCGAGGTGACGCTGACCGGCGGTGAGGTCGCGCAGCGGATCAGCCAGTACGTCCAGGCCTTCGAGTCCCTCGACGCCGGGCGTGGCACCGCGGGCGCGCTGCTGGCGCTCAACCGCCCGGAGGTGCTCTTCATCCTCGGCGCCGGGCAGACCCAGGGCTACCGCCGCACGTCGCTGCACCCGCTCGGCTCCCTCGACGACCACGCCTACGTCATCAACGACGCGGAGATCACCACCCTGGTCGTCGACCCGGTCCCGATGTTCGTCGAGCGCGCCCTCGGGCTGCTGGACGAGTGCCCCGGCCTCAAGCAGGTGCTCACCATCGGCCCGGTGCCCGACGAGCTCTCGCACGTCGGCAGGGACCTCGCCGCCGCGGCCGCGGCGTTCGAACCCCAGCCGCTCGAGGCGGCCGCGCTGCCCGAGGACCACGTCGTCTCGATCACCTACACCGGCGGCACGACCGGCAAGCCGAAGGGCGTCATCGGAACCGCGCGCCAGATGAACACCATGACCCAGGTCCAGATGGCCGAGTGGGAGTGGCCGGAGTCGCCCCGCTTCCTCATGTGCACGCCGCTGTCCCACGCCGGCGCGGCGTTCTTCGTGCCCACCGTGCTCAAGGGCGGCTGCCTCTACGTCCTGGCGAAGTTCAACCCCGCCGAGGTGCTGCGCACCATCGAGGAGCAGCGGATCACCGCCACGATGCTGGTGCCGTCGATGCTCTACGCGCTGATGGACCACCCGGACTCGCGCACCCGGGACCTCTCCTCGCTGGAGACCGTCTACTACGGCGCCTCGGCGATCAACCCGGTCCGCCTGCGCGAGGCCATCGACCGCTTCGGCCCGATCTTCGCGCAGTACTACGGCCAGTCCGAGGCGCCGATGGTGATCAGCTACCTCGGCAAGCAGGACCACGTGGAGGCGGGGGACCGCCGGCTCTCCTCGTGCGGGCGCCCCTCGGCGTTCCTGCGGACAGCCCTGCTCGGCGAGGACGGCCGTCCGGTGCCGGTCGGCGAGCCGGGCGAGATCTGCGTGGCGGGGCCACTGCTGGCCGGGGGCTACTGGAAGCTGCCCGAGCCCACCGCGGAGACCTTCCGGGACGGTTGGATGCACACCGGGGACGTGGCCCGCGAGGACGAGGACGGCTTCTGGTACATCGTCGACCGCACCAAGGACATGATCGTCACCGGCGGCTTCAACGTCTTCCCGCGCGAGGTCGAGGACGTCGTGGCCGAGCATCCCGCCGTCGCCCAGGTCGGTGTCATCGGCACGCCGCACGAGAAGTTCGGTGAGGCGGTGACCGCCATCGTGGTGCTCCGCGAGGACGCGGCCCGCGACGACGACGCGGTCGCGCGGATGACCGCGGAGATCCAGGAGATGGTCAAGGAGCGGAAGGGCTCGGTCCACGCGCCCAAGCAGGTGGTGGTGGCCGAGAGCCTCCCCCTGACCGCGCTCGGCAAGCCGGACAAGAAGGCGCTGCGGGCGCAGTACTGGACCGGGGAGCGCAGCGTCGGCTGAGCCGTGCCCTAACCTGCCGCGGGTGACCGGCCCTACGACGCGACGAGCGATCGCCGACGCGGCGCGGCGGCAGTTCCGCGCCGGCGGGTACGCCGCCACGTCGGTCCGCTCGGTCGCCGCCGAGGCAGGCGTCGACCCCGCTCTGGTCATGCGCCACTTCGGCTCCAAGGAGCAGCTCTTCCTCGAGACGATCGACGTGGAGGGCGCGTTCGGGGCTGCACTGGCCGGGCCGGCCGACCGGGTGGGGGAGCGTCTGGTGGCGCTCGTGCTCGACGACGGCCTCGGCCGGGTCTTCCGGACGACGTACCGGGCGATGATCCGGGCGACCGACAGCCCGCAGGTGCGGGCCCGGCTGGTCGAGGCGATGGACGCCACGCTGGCGACCCCGCTCGAGGCGCTGGTGGAGGGGCCGGACGCGCGGCTGCGCGCCCGCCTGGTGGCCGCGCAGGTGGGTGGACTGCTCGAGGCGGTGGCGATCCTCGAGGATCCTGTCGTCACCGGCGCGGACCGGGCGCGCGTCGCGGAGGTCTACGGCGCTGCCGTCCAGGCCGTCCTCGACGGACGGTGACGCCGCGGCAGGGGCTCAGGCGCGCTCGGCCGGCTCGGCGTCGACGGTGGCGTCCTCCTCGGTCGGGGTGTCCTTGAGGAAGAGGTACCAGTACGACGTCGCCACGAAGATCACCGCGCCCACGAGGTTGCCGACGCCTGCCAGCAGCCAGTTGAGGGCGGCGTCACCCCAGCCGAGGTCCGGCACTCCGGCGAAGATCGCGGCGGGGAGGAAGAACATGTTGGCGACGACGTGGTCGAACCCCATGGCGACGAACGCCATGATCGGGAAGAACACGGCCAGGATCTTGCCGGAGACCGTCGTGGCGGCGAGCGACATCCACACCGCCAGGCAGACCAACCAGTTGCAACCCACGGCGCGCAGGAACGTCTCCCACGCCGAGTGGCCGGTCGCCTTGTCGGTGGCGATCCCGGCCAGGCGCTCATAGGTGAGCGCCGCGGTCGTGCCCGGGTCGGCCGAGGCGCTCCCGATGACGCCGGTCTGGACGGCGAGGAAGAAGGCCACGAAGAGGGCCCCCACCAGGTTCCCGAGCAGCACGAGCGTCAGGTTCCGGGCCACGTCGCCGAGGCCGAGCCGGCCGCGCATCGCCCCGAGGGGCACCAGCAGCATGTTCCCGGTCGCGAGGTCGGAGCCGGCGATGAGCACCAGCACCAGGCCGAGGGTGAAGGCGGCACCGGTGAAGAGCGTGGGCAACGTTCCCCACGTGGCCGGGTCGAGCCCGGAGGACACCGTGATCGCCACCATCCCGCCGAAGGCGATGTAGGCGCCGGCGAGGAAGGCGCTGACCAGCACCTTGTCCCAGGACCTTCGGACCTTCTTGGTGCCCGTGGTGGCGGCGACCTCCGCCATCTCCTTCGGCTCGCGTGCAGGCATCGGCACCTCCCGGGGCGCTGGTCCCGGTGACACGGGCCCCACGGGAAGACGGGTACCCCCACGTGCGGTCGGGGATGCCGCCTCAGGACGCGGTGAACTGCGGTGGGCGCTTCTCGGCGAACGCCCGCGGACCCTCCTTGGCGTCGTTCGAGGCGAAGACGGCCGCGCCGACCCGCGCGTCGTCCTGCCACGCCTCGTCCTCGTGCTTGCCCTCGGAGTCCCGCATCGTCCGCAGGATCGCCTGCACCGCCAGCGGCCCGTTCGCGGCGATCATGTCCGCGATCTCGTGGGCCTTGGCCAGCGCCTGGCCGTCCGGGACGACGTGCCCCACCAGGCCGATGTCCCGGGCCTCCGCCGCCTTGATGTGGCGCCCGGTCAGCAGCAGGTCCGCGGCGACGGTGTACGGGATCTGGCGGACCAGCCGGACGGCCGAGCCGCCCATCGGGTAGAGGCTCCACCGCGCCTCCGAGATGCCGAACTTCGCCGACTCGCCGGCGACCCGGATGTCGGTGCCCTGCAGGATCTCGGTGCCCCCCGCGATCGCCGGCCCCTCGACGGCGGCGATGAGCGGCTTGGTCAGCCGGAACCCCTTGAGCAGGCCCTTGATGACCGTCGGGTCGTACTCACCGGACTCGAAGCTCTCCGAGGGCGGCCGCTTGGACATCGACTTCAGGTCCGCGCCCGCGCAGAAGTAGCCGCCGGCGCCGGTGAGGATGCAGACCCGGATCTCCGGGTCCGAGTTCACCCGGTCCCAGGCCTCCTCCATGATCGCGAGCATCTCGCCGGAGAGCGCGTTGCGCGCCTCGGGACGGTTCATCGTGACGACCAGCTTGTGGCCGTCCTGCTCGACGAGGCAGTGGGGGGCGGGGTGGTCGGTCGAGGTGGGCGGGCTGTCGGGGGAGGCGTCCGTGCTGGTCATGGGCGGGATGCTAGCCAAGAACGAGAACGTGTTCTAGTCTCGCGGCGTGGCTCACAACATCGCTGATCTCTTCGAACACGCCGTCGACGCGGTGCCCTCGAACCCTGCCGTGAAGGTGGGGGACCGGGTCGCCACCTACGCCGACCTCGAGGCCGAGTCGAACCGGCTCGCGCACTACCTCCAGTCGCAGGGGGTCGGACCCGGCGACCACGTCGGCATCTACGCCAAGAACAGCGTCGAGCACGTCGTCGCCGTGCTCGCCGTGGTCAAGATCCGTGCGGTCAACATCAACGTGAACTACCGCTACGTCGAGGGCGAGCTGGACTACCTCTTCGACAACGCCGACGTGGTCGCGCTGATCCACGAGCGCCCCTACGCCGGCCTCGTCGCCAAGTGCTACCCCAAGCACGCGAAGCTGCAGACCGTCGTGGTGATGCCCGACGCGATCGAGCCCGACGACACGAGCGACGTGTCGTCGTACGGCGGCGTGCTCTGGGCGGACGCGCTCGAGGGCCAGTCGGCGGAGCGCGACTTCGGCGAGCGCAGCGGCAAGGACCTCCACATCATCTACACCGGCGGGACCACCGGGTTCCCCAAGGGCGTGATGTGGCGCCACGAGGACTTCTGGCGCGTGCTCGGCGGTGGCATCGACTTCTACACCGGCAACCCGCTCGACGAGTTCGACCAGTCCAAGCAGGCGAGCGACCCGCGGATGGTCACGTTCCCGCTGAGCCCGCTCATGCACGGCGGGGCGCAGGCCGGCCTGCTCATGCACCTCTTCGCCGGCCACCTCACGATCCTCGAGCCGAAGTTCGACCCCGTGCGGACCTGGGAGATCATCGACCGCGACAAGGTGCAGCTGATCTTCATGACCGGCGACGCCATGGCGCGCCCGCTCATCGAGGCCTACGAGGAGCACGGGTTCGACGGCTCCAGCCTGTTCGCGATCTCCAGCAGCGCCGCCATCTTCAGCCCGCAGGTCAAGAAGCGGTGGATGGACGCGTTCCCCGACGCGGTGTTCACCGACTCCATCGGGGCCTCCGAGACCGGCTTCCAGGGGATGGGCATGCAGGAGAGGGGCCACATCAGCTCCGACGGCCCGGTCGTCGCGCTGGGCCCGGCCAGCGTGGTCCTCGACGAGGACAACCGGCTGCTCGACACCACGACGGACGTCGGGAAGATCGGCCGCCTCGGCCGCGGCGGCCACGTCCCGGTCGGCTACTACAAGGACGAGGCGAAGTCTGCCGCGACGTTCCTGACCATCGACGGCCAGCGGTACTCGGTCCCGGGCGACTTCGCGCGGATCGAGGAGGGCGGCAAGGTCACGCTCCTCGGCCGCGGCTCGAACTGCGTCAACACCGGCGGCGAGAAGGTCTACCCGGAGGAGGTCGAGATGGCCATCAAGGGCCACCCGGCCGTCTACGACGTCCTCGTCGTCGGCGTCCCCGACCCGACGTACGGCCAGGCGGTCGCCGCCGTGGTCGAGCTGCGCGAGGGCGCGAGCCTCGAGCTGGAGGAGCTGCGCAGCTACCTGCGCGCCCACCTCTCCGGCTACAAGCTGCCGCGCGCGCTGACCGTGGTCGACCGCGTCCCGCGGAACGCCACCGGCAAGGCGCAGTACCCCAAGGCGAAGGAGATGGCGCTGGCCGCCTCCACCCCCGACGCCTCCGCCACCGCCCCGACGGGAGCCTGACCGACCATGCGCACCCCCCTCTGCGACGCCTTCGGCATCGAGCACCCGATCTTCGCCTTCACCCCCTCCGAGCACGTGGCCGCCGCGGTGTCCCGTGCCGGTGGGCTCGGTGTCCTCGGCTGCGTCCGGTTCAACGACACCGACGAGCTCGACCGCGTGCTCACCTGGATGGACGAGAACACCGACGGCAAGCCGTACGGCGTCGACGTGGTGATGCCGATGAAGATCCCGACCGAGGGCACCTCGGCGGACCTGTCGAGCTACATCCCCGAGGAACACAAGAAGTTCGTCGACGAGACGCTGCTCAAGCTCGGCGTCCCGCCGCTCCCCGAGGGCGAGGGCCGCGAGGGCGTGCTCGGCTGGCTGCACTCGATGGCGCGCTCGCACGTCGACATCGCCCTCCAGCACCGACCGGTCTTCATCGCCAACGCGCTCGGCTCCCCGCCGGTCGACGTCATCGAGCAGTGCCACGCCGGTGGGCTCAAGGTCGGCGCGCTGGCCGGGGCCCCGAAGCACGCGCTGAGCCACGTCGCCAACGGCGTCGACATCATCATCGCCCAGGGCTACGAGGCCGGCGGCCACACCGGCGAGATCGCGAGCATGGTGCTCACTCCCGACATCGTCGATGCCGTGGGCGCCGACGTCCCGGTGCTCGGCGCCGGCGGCATCGGCTCGGGACGCCAGGTGGCGGCCTCGTTGGCGCTCGGCGCCCAGGGCGTGTGGACCGGCTCGATCTGGCTGGGCACCGAGGAGTACCGCAACCTCTCGGCCAACCACTCCGCCTGGGAGACCGCCTTCACCCGGGCGACCTCCGCGGACACCGTCCGGACCCGGGTCTACACCGGCAAGCCGGCCCGGTTGCTCAAGACGAAGTGGACCGAGGCGTGGGCCGAGGAGGGCGCTCCGCAGCCCCTGCCGATGCCGCTGCAGAACCTCCTCGTCGCCGAGGCCCACAACCGGATCGTGGCGTCCAACGACCCCGACGTGATCTCGATGCCGGTCGGGCAGATCGTCGGCCGGATGAACGAGGTCCGGCCGGTCGCCGAGGTGATGGCCGACCTGGTCGCGGAGTTCGAGGCGACGGTCAAGCGCCTGGACGGGATCCAGACGCCCTGACTCGGTGCAGCGTGGCTCAGCCCGCGTCGCGGTACGGCGTGGTGCGGGCGACCGCGAGGGCGCGCCGCAGGTCGAACGGCTTGGCCTGGCGGTGCAGCCAGGGCCGCCCGGACCACAGGTAGCCGTCGACGTGACGGCGGGCGAGCCGGCGCACGTCCTCGGGCAGGCCCCACCGCTCGTCGGCGACCCGCCAGGTCGGCGGGATGCCGAGCGTCACGCAGTGGCGCTGGCTCCGCTTGCGGCAGGTGGGCGCGTTGTCGAACCGGCCGCCGTGGTGGCGCCGGTTGTGCTCGTAGGTGAAGCCCCGCCCGTTCTGCGCGGTGTCGACGGTGAAGTGCTTGCCGGTGATGCCGCGCGCGTCCAGCGCCTCGACGACCCGGGCGCCGAAGCGGACCTGCCGGGCGGTCGGCTCGTAGTGCGTGACGTTCAGGTGGAAGCCCCGGACGTGCCGGATGCCCGCAGGCAGCAGCTGGCGCAGCGCGAGCTGCGGGTCGAGGTGGTTCCAGCCCGCGGAGCCGACCTCGATGTAGACGGCGGTGCGGGGGAGCGCGGCGAGCGTGCGGGCGGCGTACCCCACGAGGCGCGAGAGCTGCCGTGAGCCGCCCGGCGCGCAGAGCGCGAACGGGCCGTCCGGCTGCAGCACCACCGCGGCGCGGGTCTCGCCGAGGGCTCCGGCGAAGCGCGTGATCCACCGCTTGTAGGACCGCTTCTCCGCCTTGGTGGGTAGCCGGTCGCAGGCCTCGTGCTCCCACGGGACCATCCGGAAGACGGTCAGCTGGACCAGGGCGTCGGGGTCGCCGGCTTGGCTGTTCTCGACGTACTCGCGCACCCGCGCGGCGACGTCGCGGTCGGCGATCCAGTCGCCGAACCACTTCGCCTTCGGCGCCTCGGCGATCCGGCCGAGGAGCTCCTTGCGGCGGCCGTCCGCCCGCACGTACGGCTCCCACGCCATCTCGGCGGGGCCGCGGTAGACGCCCCACGTGCCGCCGGCGAGCGGGTTGTCGCTCCGCGGGTCGGCCACGGCCGTCCCGGACGCCGCCGGTCCGAGGGGAGCGGCGAGGACGGCGAGGCACGCGACGAACGCGGTGAGGGCACGCAGCAGCCAGCCGGACATGGCCCCGACCGTAGGCGGGCGTCCAGCAGGCGCGCCGGGGATCGACCGAGGTGTGACCGATCGACCACTCCGACGGGGCTCGGCCGGGTCAGCCCGTCGAGGCTGCCGATCGTCATGCGGGCTCGGCTGCCAGCGCCCGTCCGATCGTGAGCGCCTGCTCGGTCGCGCCGCCGTGCAGGAACTCGAACCGCTTGGCGGTGGTGAAGTAGCGGTGCGCCTCCCCGTCGAGGTCGATCCCCACCCCGCCGTGGACGTGGACGGCCGTGTGCGCGAGGCGATGGCCGGCGTCGGCGGCCCACAGCTTGGCGATCGCCACCTCGGTGTCGGCCGGCAGTCCCTCGGAGAGGCGCCAGGCGGCCTGCCACAGCGTGAGCCGCTGGCCGAGGACGTCGATGTACCCGTCGGCCAGGCGCTGCGAGACGGCTTGGAAGGTGCCGATGGGCCGGCCGAACTGCTCGCGCGTCTTGGCGTAGGAGGAGGTGAGCTGGAGCGCGCCCTCGGTGACGCCGAGCTGCTCGGCCGACGCGGCGAGCAGGAGCAGCTGGCGCAGGCGGTGGGCGGCCGCACCGTCGGGGGACCCGAGGAGCCGGTCGGCGGCGAGTCGCGCCCCGTCGAGCTCGAGGCGGGCCACGCGGTCCCCGTCGGTGAACGGCAGCGCCACCAGGCTGACGCCCGGGTCGGACGCCTCGACGAGCAGGACGGCGACGCCGTCGGCGGTGTCGGCCGGCACGAGGAAGAGGTCGGCGTACGCCCCGGCGGGCACGACGGCCTTCGCGCCGGTCACCACCCAGCCGTCCCCGTCCGGCGTGGCGACCGTGGCGGGCCGCTCGGGCGCGAACGACCGGTCCTCGGCCACGGCCGCGGTGAGCACGGAGGCGCCGGTAGCGGCGGCGGGGAGCCAGCGGGACTGCTGCTCGGCGGTGCCGACCTCCGCGACGACCCTGGAGGCGGGGCCGTGGAACGCGAGGGGGGCCGGTGCGACCCGGCGGCCGACCTCGACCAGGACCCGGCACAGCTCGATGATCCCCAGGCCGGCTCCGCCGTGCTGCTCGGGAAGGGCGAGGCCCAGCAGGCCTGCCGAGCCGAGCTCGCGCCACAGGTCGCGGTCGAACCGGTCACCGGCCTGCTCGACCGTGCGCATGCGCTCCGGGGTGGCCCGGTCGGCCAGGATCCTCGCGGCGAGGTCCGCGGCCTCGTCCTGCTCGGTGGTGAAGGAGAAGTCCATGCTCAGGTCCTACCTCTTCGCTGCGGGCAGGCCGAGGCCCACGTAGCCGATGATGTCGCGCTGGATCTCGTTGGTGCCGCCGCCGAAGGTCATCACCAGCGACGAGCGGTACATCCGCTCGAGCCGGCCGGCGAGGACGGCACCCTCGGCCGACCCGGGCAGCGCGGCGTTCGGCCCGACGATCTCCATGAGGGAGCGGTAGACCTCGGTGGCGAGCTCGGAGCCGTAGATCTTGGTCGCCGACGCCTCGGCGGGCGAGAGGTCGACTCCGTGGTCGGCGTCGGAGGCCAGCTTCCAGTTCAGCTGGGTCAGCATCTCCACCCGTGCGTGCGCCCGCCCCAGCGCGACCTGCACCCACTCGGTGTCGATGACCCGGCTGCCCGAGGCGGTCTTGGTCTCCTGCGCCCACGCGCGCACCAGGCGGAGCGACTGGGTCAGCGGGGCCGACGACGTCAGCGCCACGCGCTCGTGGTTGAGCTGGTTGGTCATCAACGCCCAGCCGCCGTTCAGCTCACCGACGAGGTTGGAGACCGGCACCCGGACGTCCTCGTAGTAGGTGGCGCTGGTGCCCACCCCGGCGACGGTGTGGACGGGTGTGTAGGAGAAGCCGGGCGCGTCGGCAGGGACGAGGATCATCGACAGGCCCTTGTGGCGGGGCAGGTCGGGGTCGGTGCGACAGGCCAGCCAGATCCAGTCGGCGTACTGGATCAACGACGTCCACATCTTCTGGCCGTTGATGACCCACTCGTCGCCCTGCCGCTCCGCGCGGGTCCGCAGGGATGCCAGGTCGGTGCCCGAGCCCGGCTCGGAGTACCCGATGGAGAAGTGGAGGTCGCCGGCGAGGATGCGGGGGAGGAAGTGCTCCTTCTGCTCCGGCGTGCCGTAGCGCATGATCGTCGGCCCCACGGTGTTGAGCGTGAGGTAGGGGATCGGCACGCCGTGGTCGGCGGCCACGTCGGTGAAGATCAGCTGCTCGACCATGGACCGGGCCTGGCCGCCGTACTCCTCGGGCCAGCCGATGCCGAGCCAGCCGTCCCGGCCGAGCCGGCGGATGACGTCCTTGTAGACGCCCTCCTCGCCGAACTCGCCGGTGGAGGCCGCGAGACCGGCTCGCACCTCGGGGGTGACCAGGGCCGCGAAGTAGTCGCTCAGCTCCTCGCGGAGGCGGAGCTCGTCGGGTGAGAGAGCCAGGTGCATGGTTCGGACTCCTGCCGGTGGGTCGCCGGGGCGGCGGGGTGCGGACGCCGCGACCGCGCCCGCTCCGTGGTTCAGTGGTGGAAGAACCGTCCCAAAAACTATAACCTGTTCTCGTTTTGGTCCACCGGCTCGCGGTACGGCCAACGACGATCGGGAGGCACGCGATGAGCGACACCGCAGTCAGCAGCCAGGGGAGCGCCCAGGGGAGCGCCCAGGCGACCCGGCTCCTGGACCAGGGCAGGCCGCCGGAGCGCTTCGCACGCGGCTGGCACTGCCTGGGGCTGGAGAGCGCCTTCGCCGACGGCAAGCCGCACGGCATCGAGGCGTTCGGCACCAAGCTGGTCGTCTGGCAGGACAGCCGCGGCGGGACCAACGTCCTCGACGGCTACTGCCGGCACATGGGCGGGGACCTCACCCAGGGCTCGGTCAAGGGCGACGAGGTCGCCTGCCCGTTCCACGACTGGCGCTGGGGCGGGGACGGCAAGTGCAAGCAGATCCCCTACGCCCGCCGGGTCCCGCTCCGTGCCCGCACCCAGAAGTACCCGGTCGTCGTCCGCAACGGGCAGGTGCTGGTGTGGCACGACGTCGAGGGCTCGGCCCCCGACCTGGACATCCTCCCGCCGGAGCTGCCCGGCATCGGGACCGATGAGTGGACCGACTGGTTCTGGGAGGTCGTGCCGATCGAGGGTTCCAACTGCCGCGAGCTGATCGACAACGTGGTCGACATGGCGCACTTCTACTACGTGCACCTCTCCTTCCCGACCAGCTTCCGCAACGTCTTCGAGGGCACGCAGGCGACGCAGTACATGGCGTCCAAGGGGCGGCCCGACGTCAGCGGCGGGTACGGCGACGCGGAGATGTTCCTGAAGTCCGAGGCCACCTACTACGGCCCGTCGTACATGATCAACTGGCTCGAGGTGGACTACAAGGGCTTCGTCACCGAGGTGGTCCTGATCAACTGCCACCTCCCCACGGGCCCGGACTCCTTCACCCTGCAGTACGGCATCTCGGTCAAGAAGCCCGAGGGGCTCGACGAGAAGACCGCGCAGTACATCGCGAAGAAGTACGCCACGATGTTCGGCGAGGGGTTCCTGCAGGACGTGCACATCTGGAAGAACAAGGTGCCGGTGCAGAACCCGCTGCTGTGCGAGGAGGACGGCCCCGTCTACCAGCTCCGGCGCTGGTACGAGCAGTTCTACGTCGACGTCGCCGACATCGCCCCGGAGATGACGGACCGCTTCGAGTTCGAGGTCGACACCACCAAGGCCAACGAGTTCTGGCAGGCGGAGGTGGCCGAGAACCTCGCCAAGCGCGCCGCCGAGGAGGCCGCCGGTCAGCCGTCGAGCGACGAGCCGCAGATCATGACGGGCACCTGAGGGTGGCCTCGTTCGTGCCCCTGCGACCCGAGACCCTCGAGGACCAGCGCCTCTACACCTCGGCCCGGCTCACCGAAGTCGCCTGCCTCGACTGCCTCGCCAAGGTCGGCGTCAAGAAGAACAGCGAGCACCACACCTCCATCCAGTGGAGCGCCGGGGCCCGGCGCGGCTGCCCCGAGCTGAGTCGCCGAGCCGGTGGGCGGGAGAGCCACGCCGGCTGCCCCCGGATGATCGCCAGCATCGAGGCCGCCGTGCGGGAGGGCGAGATCCCCATCGGTGCCGAGGACGGATACTGAGCCAGTGGACACCGATTCCTTCGAGCTGAAGATCCTCGACGTCGTCGAGGAGACGGCCGACGCGCACTCGATCACCTTCGAGGTGCCGGAGGGTGCCGAGGAGCAGTTCGCCTACAAGCCCGGGCAGTTCCTCACGGTCGCGGTCCCGAGCGACCAGACGGGCGTGGCGGCCCGCTGCTACTCGCTGTGCAGCAGCCCGGTGGGTGGGGGAGCGCTGACCATCACGGTCAAGCGGACCGCGGGCGGCTACGCGTCGAACTGGATCTGCGACCACCTGCGGCCGGGCGACTCCCTGCGGGTGCTCCCGCCGAGCGGCATCTTCACGCCGGCCTCGCTCAGCGCGGACCTGCTCCTGTTCGCGGGCGGAAGCGGGATCACCCCCGTCATGTCGATCACCCGCACCGCGCTCACGCAGGGCACCGGACGGGTGGTGCTCTTCTACGCCAACCGTGACGAGCGGTCGGTCATCTTCGCCGGTGAGCTCGCCCGGCTCGCCGCCGAGCACCCGGACCGGCTGTCGGTCGTGCACTGGCTCGAGTCGGTGCAGGGGCTGCCGTCGCAGGCACAGCTCCGGGCGTTCGCCGCCGACCATGCGTCGTACGACGCGTTCGTCTGCGGGCCGGGACCGTTCATGAAGATGGCGGTGGCGGCGCTCAAGGAGCTCGGCTTCCCCCGGGAGCGCCGCCACCAGGAGAAGTTCGTCTCCCTCGGCGGCAATCCCTTCGGCGACCTGCACGACGTGCGGGTGGCGGAGGAGGAGATCGACGCGGCCGAGCACGAGGAGCCCGGCGCGGCGGACGCGGGCCCCGCCGAGGGCCCCGCCTCGCCGGTGCGCCTGGAGGTCGAGCTCGACGGCGAGACCCACGCCTTCGACGACTGGGCGCCGGGCACCAAGATGCTGGACCACCTCGAGGCCAAGGGGGTCAAGGCGCCGTACTCCTGCCGCGAGGGCGAGTGCTCGGCGTGCGCCGTCCGGCTCCTCGAGGGCGACGTGCGGATGCTGCACAACGACGTCCTCGACGAGGAGGACCTCGCCGACGGGATCCGGCTCGCCTGCCAGTCGGTGCCCGTGACCGACACGGTGCGGGCCACCTACAGCTGAGGGGACCAGGGCAGGGCCCGTGGTAATCACAGCCTTGTAGTTGTCCCGAAGCCGTTGCGTGTGACTGCTGTGACTGATGTGATTCGGTCGGCGGTGCGTCCGCCGGACCGATCCCGCACGTCTGAGGAGTACTCGTGGCACGCCCGACCGCGGTCGCCCGACCGGCCCGCCGACCGTCCTGGACGGCGCTGAGCCGCGCGGCGGCCCGCCTGCTCCGCACCGCCCTCCCCCTGGGCGTCGCCGGTGTCCTCGGCCTGACCCTGCTCGCCACCTCGCCGACCGGCCGGGACGGGTCCCGACCGGGGACCGAGCGGCTCGCACCGGTCGCCGCCGCGATCCCGAGCCCGACGTACCGCACCTTCACGCTCAACGTCTGCCACTGCCTCGGCGAGAAGAAGGCGATGGCGGACGTGCGCCGCGCGCTCACCCTCGGTGACGTCGGCGGTCTCCAGGAGTTCTCCGACTCCGAGGACCGGCAGAACCTCATCGCGCTCCTGCAGGAGAAGGACTGGGGCTGGTACATGCCGAACGGCGCAGGCGTCGCGATCCCGATCGTGTGGGACCGGCAGCGTTTCCGCCTGATCGAGGGTCGGTCGATCATGGTGCACGGCCCCGAGAAGGGCGTCACCCCGGCTCGCTTCATCAACGTCGTCCGGCTGCGAGAGGTCGCGACCGGCAAGGTCTTCGGCTTCCTCAACGCCCACACCATCTCTCAGGCCTCGCGGGACGCCCAGCTCAGCAACATGCACCGCATCCCGCGGCTCCGCAAGCACCTGCTGCTCCTGCGGCGGGAGATCAAGAAGGTGTTCGCCACCACCGAGCACGTCTTCGCGGGCGGCGACCTCAACGTCAACTACCTCGCCGACCGCCGGCGGCGGCTCGCGGGCCTGCCCACCGACCGCCTCGGCGACCTCGTGAGCTTCGACATGCCGCTGACCGGCTCGCGCGGCGCCGGCTCGCTGCTCGACTACGGCATGAGCGTGCGGCAGGGGAGCGGCCTGGTGAAGACCGGCGCGGAGGTCGTGCGCGGCTTCCACTCCGACCACGACGCAGTGGTCTTCAGCTACCGGACCATCGACCTGTTCGCGACCGGGCCGGTCCACAACCGACCGGTGGGGACCCGCGCGGACCGCAAGCAGGTCGTCGACCGACAGGCGCGTGCGGTGATGAACGCCGAGCCCGGCGACCTGGTCCGCCTGGCCGCGTCCACCATCGACGACGGGGTCCTCGCCGACGCGCTGCTGGACGCCGCCGCGGAGGGCGTCGCCGTGCAGGTCGTGCTCGGCCCGGGCCGGTCGTCCAGCGTGGAGGACCGGCTGGCCGCGACCCTCGGCAGCGACCGCGGGGCGTCCTCGTGGCTGGTGCGCTGCACCGCCACGTGCCTGGGCGGGACGGGTCGGATGGAGGTCGACGTGCTGCTCGTGAGCCGGGCCGGCGGCACGACCGAGCTCACCCTGGTGGGCTCGGGGGCGCCGACCTCGGCCGCCCGGCGCCAGTGGAGCAACGTCTTCCTCACCTCCGACGCCGACGTGTACGCCGGCTACGGCCTGATCTTCGACCGCCTGGCCGCCGACACCCTCGACAGCACGCGGACCCGTGAGCTGACCTGGGGCCGGTACACCGCCCAGCTCTACCCGGTCCCCGACGTCCCCCGCCGTGATCCCGTGCTCAAGGCGCTCGCGCGCGTGGGCTGCAAGAACGCCCGTGGTCTCCGCACCGACGACGGCCGCACGAACGTGCGGGTCCTGGTCGGGACCGCGGCCGGTGCCCGGGGCAAGCGGATCGCCGAGCGCCTGGCCGAGCTGCGGGGTCGCGGCTGCGACGTCGCGGCGGTGGTGGGGCCGGACGTGCGCCGCGGCGTGCGACGGGTCCTCGACCGGGGTGGCGTCGCGGTCCGCGAGGCTGCGGTCGGTGCCCACCAGGTCGTGGTGGACGGTCGGTACGGCAAGCGCCGCAACGTCCAGCGGGCGTGGATCGGCGGTCCCTCGTGGACCGACGGCGCGCTGGGCAGCGACGGCGTCAGCCTCGTGGTGTCCTCCCGGGACACGGTCGGCCAGTACCTCGACGGCTTCAGCCGGGCCTGGAACCACGGCTGACGCCTTCGGTCACCAGCCGCGCTCGCGCCACTCGCCGAGCCGGGGACGCTCGGCGCCGAGCGTCGAGTCGCCGCCGTGGCCGGGGTAGAACCACGTGCTGTCGGGCAGGCGGTCGAAGAGCTTGACCGACACCTCCTCGATGAGCTGGCGGAAGGCCGCGGCGTCGCCGAAGGTGTTGCCCACGCCGCCGGGGAACAGGCTGTCGCCGGTCCACAGGTGCGGGTGGCCGTCGGGGTCGTCGTACAACAGCGCGATCGACCCGGGCGTGTGGCCGGCGAGCGCGATGACCTCCAGGGTGCACGCGCCGACGGTGACCGTGTCGCCCTGACCGACGGCACGGTCCACCGCCACCCCCGTCTGCTCGGTGATCGCGGCGGCGTCGGGGGCGCCGGCGACAACCCGGGCGCCCGTCGCCGCCACCACCTCGGCCAGCGCCCGGTGGTGGTCCCAGTGCTGGTGGGTGGTCACGACCGTCGCCAGCCCGGCATCGCCCACCAGCGGCAGCAGCGTCGACGGCTCGTCGGCGGCGTCGACCAGCAGCTGCTCACCGGTCTCGCGGCAGGTGAGCAGGTAGCAGTTGTTCGACATCTGCTCGTCCACCGCGACCTTGGCGATCCGCAGCCCGGTCAGCTCGCGCACGTCCGGCGGTCCGCCGGAAGTCACCTCGCCGGTGTAGCTCACAGCTCCTCGATCCTCGGCAGCTCGCCGTCGTCGTCGGTCCAGAGTCCCTCGCCCGTTCCCCGGCCGGTCAGCCACCAACCGAGGTCCGCCGCGGTCCCGTGCACCGTCGCGTCCGCGGGCTCCGGTGTCTCCCAGGTCCGGCCGAGATCGGTGGCGTGCACCCGCAGCGGTCGGTCCGTGGGTCGCCGCTCCACCATGTACCCGACGAGGCGGGCCGGGAACGAGCGGGGCCAGTCGGCCGGCGTCGCACCGAGGCCGAGGTCGACGTGGTGGACCTCGACCTCGCGCAAGCGCATCTCGGGAACCCCTGAGAGCGGGTGCTCCGCGGTGTCCGGCGTCCGTCGGAAGCCCTGCTGCCAGCGATCAGACGGCACGGCGGCAAGCGCGTCGGCGAGCACGGCGCTCGTCGAGAGGAGACGCTCGCGGAGCACCTCGGGCTCGGCCCGGGCCAGCTCCGCGATCGCCGTGTCGCGGTGCAACGGCGAGGGGTACATCGCCACCTCCTCTCCGCGCACGACGCCGTGCAGCACGCCGGCCAGCGCCTCCGCGTTGAGGGCGAGGTGGGCCAGGAGGTGCGCCCGGGTCCAGCCCGGCAGCAGGCTCGGCGCGGCCCAGGCGTCGTCCGCGGCGCCGTCGACGGTGCGGACCAGCCGCGCGGTCGCATCACCCAGCTCGTCGACCACCTCGTCGGGGATCGCGTCCGGGAAGGGTTGGGGCTCGGGCATGGTTGTCATCAAAGCCGGTCACCGGCCGCACCGCCAGCCGCGTCGTCGTCCAGACGCCGGCGTGCCCGTTGAGCCGCTACCATGACGAACGCACGTTCGAACGCCCGCGCGGCCGAACGCCCGCACCACCGACTCGAGGAAGCACTGTGGCCGACCAGCTGATCATCCGGGGCGCCCGGGAGCACAACCTCAAGGACGTCTCCCTCGACCTGCCGCGCGACTCCCTCATCGTCTTCACCGGGCTATCCGGCTCGGGGAAGTCGTCGCTGGCCTTCGACACCATCTTCGCCGAGGGTCAGCGTCGGTACGTCGAGTCGCTCTCGGCGTACGCGCGGCAGTTCCTCGGCCAGATGGACAAGCCCGACGTCGACTTCATCGAGGGGCTCTCGCCCGCGGTGTCGATCGACCAGAAGTCGACCTCGAAGAACCCGCGATCGACGGTCGGCACGATCACGGAGGTCTACGACTACCTCCGGCTGCTCTACGCCCGCGCGGGACGGCCGCACTGCCCGACCTGCGGCGCACCGATCGAGCGGCAGACCCCCCAGCAGATCGTCGACCGGGTGCTGACGCTGGAGGAGGGCCGTCGCTTCCAGGTGCTCGCGCCGGTGGTCCGGGGCCGCAAGGGCGAGTACCTCGAGCTCTTCCGCCAGCTGCAGGCCCAGGGCTTCAGCCGCGCGCGCGTGAACGGCGAGATCCACACGCTCGACGCGCTGCTCTCCGACGGCCCCAAGCTGGAGAAGCAGAAGAAGCACACCATCGAGGTGGTCGTCGACCGGCTCGCCGTGAAGGAGTCGGCGAAGCGCCGCCTGACCGACTCGGTCGAGACGGCGCTCAACCTCGCCAGCGGCCTCGTGGTCCTCGACTTCGTCGACACTCCGCCGTTGGAGTCGGGCGAGGCCGACCCGGAGCGCGAGCTGCGGTTCAGCGAGAAGATGTCGTGCCCGAACGACCACCCGATCGACACCGACGAGCTCGAGCCGCGCTCGTTCTCGTTCAACTCGCCCTTCGGCGCCTGCCCGAAGTGCCACGGGCTCGGCACGCGGATGGAGGTCGACCCCGAGCTGGTCGTCCCCGACCCGGGCGCGACCCTCGGCGAGGGTGCGATCCAGCCGTGGAGCCAGGCGCACGTGGCCGACTACTTCCTGCGGCTGATGGGCGCGCTCGGCAAGGAGCTCGGCTTCGACCTCAACACACCCTGGCAGGAGCTCTCCGCGAAGGCGCAGCGGTCGCTGCTCGACGGGCACTCCACCAAGGTCCACGTCGTCACGCGGAACCGCTACGGGCGCGAGCGTGCCTACTACGCCGAGTTCGAGGGGGTGCGCACCTACGTCGAGCGCCGCCACCGTGAGGCCGAGTCCGACACCAGCCGGGAGCGGTTCGAGGGCTTCATGCGCGAGGTCCCGTGCCCGGCCTGCCGCGGCAGCCGGCTCAAGCCGGTGTCGATGGCCGTGACGCTGGGTCCGCGGGGCGGTGGCAAGAACATCGCCGAGGTGTGCGCGATGCCGATCAACGAGACCGCGGAGTTCCTCGCCGACCTCGACCTGACGGCCCGCGAGCGCCAGATCGCCGAGCAGGTGCTCAAGGAGATCCACGAGCGGCTCCGGTTCCTCCTCGACGTCGGCCTCGACTACCTCTCGCTCGACCGTCCGTCCGGCTCCCTGTCGGGCGGCGAGGCCCAGCGGATCCGGCTGGCGACGCAGATCGGCGCCGGTCTCGTCGGCGTGCTCTACGTGCTGGACGAGCCCTCCATCGGCCTGCACCAGCGGGACAACCAGCGGCTGATCGAGACCCTGGTGCGGCTCAAGGAGCTGGGCAACACGCTGATCGTCGTCGAGCACGACGAGGACACCATCAAGGTGGCGGACTGGATCGTCGACATCGGCCCGGGGGCCGGCGAGCACGGCGGCCAGGTCGTGCACAGCGGGACGGTCGAGGACCTCTACGCACACCCCGACTCCATCACCGGCCAGTACCTCTCGGGACGCCGGGAGATCCCCGTCCCGGAGGTGCGGCGGCCGCGGACCGTCGGGCGCGAGCTGACGGTCGTGGGTGCGCGCGAGCACAACCTGCGCGACGTCGACGTCACCTTCCCGCTCGGTCTCTTCGTCGCGGTGACCGGGGTGTCGGGCTCCGGCAAGTCCACGCTGGTCAACGACATCCTCTACACCTCGCTGGCCAAGCACCTGTACCGGGCACGGACGGTGCCGGGACGGCACCGCAAGATCACCGGGTTGGAGCACGTCGACAAGGTCATCCACGTCGACCAGTCGCCGATCGGTCGCACCCCCCGGTCGAACCCGGCGACCTACACCGGGGTCTTCGACCACGTGCGCAAGCTGTTCGCGCAGACCCCCGAGGCGAAGATGCGGGGCTACCTCCAGGGGCGGTTCTCCTTCAACGTCAAGGGCGGCCGCTGCGAGGCGTGCGCGGGCGACGGCACCATCAAGATCGAGATGAACTTCCTCCCCGACGTCTACGTCCCGTGCGAGGTCTGCCACGGCGCCCGCTACAACCGGGAGACGCTGGAGGTGCACTACAAGGGCAAGACCATCGCCGAGGTCCTCGACATGCCGATCGAGGAGGCGGTCGACTTCTTCGCGGCGGTCCCGGCGATCAACCGGCACCTCAAGACCCTCGTCGAGGTCGGCCTCGGCTACGTCCGGCTCGGCCAGCCCGCGACCACGCTGTCCGGCGGTGAGGCGCAGCGGGTGAAGCTCGCCGCGGAGCTGCAGAAGCGGTCCGCCGGTCGCACGCTCTACGTCCTCGACGAGCCGACGACGGGGCTGCACTTCGAGGACATCCGCAAGCTGCTGCTCGTCCTCGGGCGCCTGGTCGACCAGGGGAACAGCGTCTTGGTGATCGAGCACAACCTCGACGTCATCAAGACGGCCGACTGGCTGGTCGACATGGGGCCGGAGGGCGGCTCCCGCGGTGGCGTCGTCGTCGCCGAGGGCACCCCCGAGCAGGTGGCCGCCAACCCCGAGAGCCACACGGGCCGGTTCCTGGCCCCGCTGCTGGAGGGCAAGGAGGCGCGCCAGCCGACCGGGAAGGCGCCGGCCTCGTCGGCGCCGCTCGGGCGCCGCGACGCGGCCGCGAAGGCGAAGGCCGACGCGGCTGCGGAGCGCGCCGCGGCGAAGAAGGCCGCCGCGGCCGCCCGGAAGGGATCCGCGGCGGCGAAGAAGGCGGCCGCCCGACGGACCGCCTGAGGTTCCCCTAGTGTCCCGTTCAACCAGCTCCCTGCCGTGAGGACGCCTCCGTGACCCAGCAGCCCGCTCCCGACCTCTCCCGACGCCGTGCCCTGACCGGGATCGCCGGTGTCGGCATCGGCCTCCCGGTGCTCGCCGCTTGCGGTGGCGACAGCGAGCCCTCGACGGCCGTCGACCCGGACCCGACGACCGACACGCCGACCGCGTCCGGCAGCGCCTCGAGCGACGGCGCACCCGGCGCCGAGGCCTTCGCGCCCGCGTCCGACATCGAGGTCGGTGGCGGCGCCGTCTACCCCGACGAGGAGGTCGTGATCACCCAGCCGTCGGAGGGGGAGTTCAAGGCGTTCTCCGCCATCTGCACCCACCAGGGATGCACGGTGATCGAGGTCTCCGACGAGGGCATCGTCTGCCCGTGCCACAACAGCATCTTCGCGATCACCGACGGGTCGCCCCAGGGCGGCCCCGCCACCACCGCGCTCGCGGAGCGGCCGGTGCGGGTGGCCGACGGGCAGCTGTTCCTGTCCTGACGCCTCCGGCCCCTCCTTCCGGCGCCGGAGCTGTCGGCGGTGGAACGTAGGCTTGCGGGGTGCCTGCCGCCGGAGACCGACGTACCACCCGCGGGCCGTTGTCCTACCGTCCCGAGCCGGGATCGATCCCCACCCAGCCGGGCGTCTACCGCTTCCGCGACGGCCGCGGCCGCGTGATCTACGTCGGCAAGGCGAAGAACCTGCGCGCCCGGTTGTCGTCGTACTTCCAGGACATCGGCAACCTCCACCAGCGGACCGCCTCCATGGTCACGACCGCGGCGAGCGTGGAGTGGACCGTCGTCAACACCGAGGTCGAGGCGCTGCAGCTGGAGTACTCCTGGATCAAGGAGTACGACCCGCGGTTCAACGTCAAGTACCGCGACGACAAGTCCTACCCGTGGCTGGCGGTCACGGTCGGCGAGGAGTTCCCCCGGGTGATGGTCGGCCGGGGGGCCAAGAAGAAGGGCACCCGGTACTTCGGTCCGTACAGCCACGCCTGGGCCATCCGCGAGACGGTCGACGTCCTGCTGCGGGTCTTCCCGATGCGGTCGTGCAGCAAC
This sequence comes from Nocardioides ureilyticus, assembly GCF_051280745.1. Classification (NCBI taxonomy): domain Bacteria; kingdom Bacillati; phylum Actinomycetota; class Actinomycetes; order Propionibacteriales; family Nocardioidaceae; genus Nocardioides; species Nocardioides ureilyticus. The sequence goes on from NZ_JBNCOG010000018.1 coordinate 42,759, forward strand.
GGCGTGTTCAAGCGGTCCGCCCAGATCGGCCGCCCCTGCCTGCTGGGCTACATCGACAAGTGCTCCGGGCCGTGCGTCGGGAACGTCTCCGCCGACGAGCACCGGGCGATCGTCGAGGACTTCTGCGACTTCATGGCCGGCCAGACCCGGCCCTTCATGCGGCGCATCGAGAAGGAGATGTACGCCGCCTCCGACGCCATGGACTTCGAGAAGGCCGCACGGCTCCGCGACGACCTCGGCGCGATGCAGCGTGCGCTGGAGAAGCAGGCCGTGGTGCTCGGTGACGGCGCGGACGCCGACGTCATCGCGCTCGCCGAGGACCCGCTCGAGGTTGCCGTCCAGATCTTCTACGTCCGCGGCGGCCGGATCCGGGGGCAGCGGGGCTGGGTAGCCGATCGGGTCGACGAGGGGGACACCCCCGAGCTGGTGCAGGACTTCCTGCTCCAGCTCTACGCCGGCACCGACCGCGACCAGGGCGCCGAGTCGGTGCCGCGCGAGATCCTGGTGCCCGCGCTCCCGCCGGACGCGGACGTCTTCGAGGAGCTCCTCTCCGACCTCCGCGGGAGCAGGGTCGCGATCCGGGTGCCCCAGCGCGGGGACAAGAAGACGCTGCAGGAGACCGTGGCCCGCAACGCCGGCCAGGCGCTCGCCCTGCACAAGACCAAGCGGGCCAGTGACCTCACCACCCGGAACCGGGCGTTGGAGGAGATCCAGCAGGCGCTCGAGCTGGAGGACGTCCCCCTGCGCATCGAGTGCTACGACGTCTCCAACCTGCAGGGCACGGAGGTGGTGGCCTCCATGGTCGTCTTCGAGGACGGTCTCGCACGCAAGTCGGAGTACCGCCGGTTCGTCATCCGAGGCGTCGAGGGGCAGAACGACGTCGCGTCGATGCACGAGGTCATCACCCGCCGGTTCCGCCGCCTCCTCGACGAGCAGGCCCGCAGCGAGACGCGGCCGGGCGACCCGGCGGACCCGGCCAGCGGCCCGATGCTGGTCGACCCCGAGACCGGGCGCCCGCGCAAGTTCGCCTACGCGCCCGGCCTCGTCGTGGTCGACGGCGGCCCGCCGCAGGTGGCCGCCGCCCAGCAGGCCCTGGACGAGCTCGGGATCGACGACATCCCGGTCTGCGGACTGGCCAAGCGCCTCGAGGAGGTCTGGGTGCCCGGGCAGGCCGACCCCGTCATCCTGGCCCGTTCCTCGGAGGGCCTGTACCTGCTGCAGCGGCTCCGCGACGAGGCGCACCGGTTCGCCATCAACCACCACCGGTCGCGGAGGTCGAAGTCCATGGTCGAGAGCGTCCTCGACGACGTGCCGGGGCTCGGGGAAGTGCGACGCAAGACGCTCATGAAGCACTTCGGAAGCCTGAAGAAGCTGCGCGAGGCGACGGTGGAGGAGATAGCGACGGTCCCGGGGATCGGCGCCCGCACGGCGGCGTCGATCAAGGAGGCGGTCACCACCTCCTCGTCCGGAGGCCGCGGCACGGGCGCAACCATGACGGTCAACACCGCGACCGGCGAGATCATCGAGGAGACGGAGTGACCGAGCAGACGCCCCCCGGAGAGCTCGTGGTCGTCACCGGCATGACCGGTGCCGGCCGCAGCACCGCCGCGAAGGAGCTGGAGGACCTCGGCTTCTACGTCGTCGACAACCTGCCGCCGGGCCTGCTGCGGGACGTGGTCCGCCTCGTCGACGAGAGTGCCGGCCCGGGTCAGTCGATCGCGGTGGTCGTCGACGTGCGGTCGGGCTCGTTCTTCCAGACCCTCCAGGCCAACCTGGCCCGCGGGGGGATCGGGCGTCGCGCCACGCTGCTCTTCCTCGACGCCACCGACGAGGTGCTGGTCCGCCGCCAGGAGGCGGCCCGCCGACCGCACCCGCTGCAGGGGGGTGGCCGGCTGCTCGACGGGCTGCAGCGCGAGCGCAAGGTCCTGGCCGACCTCCGGGGCGACGCCGACCTGGTCATCGACACCACGGGGCTCAACGTCCACCAGCTGACCCGGGCGATCGCCGGGGCGTTCGGCAAGGCCGACAAGGTCCGGCTCAGCGTCAACGTCATCAGCTTCGGCTTCAAGTACGGCATCCCGATCGACGCCGACTTCGTGGCCGACATGCGCTTCCTGCCCAACCCGCACTGGATCCCCGACCTCAGGCCGGGCACCGGCCGGGACACCGAGGTCGCGGAGTACGTCCTGAGCAGGGCGGGCGCCTCGGAGTTCCTCGACGGCTACGTCCCGGTCCTGGCGGGCGTGGCCGAGGGTTACCTGCGCGAGGGCAAGCGCTTCATGCGGGTGGCGATCGGCTGCACCGGCGGCAAGCACCGCAGCGTCGCGATGACCGAGGAGGTGGTCCGCCGCCTGCGCGCTCGCGGGTACGACGCCCAGCCGGTCCACCGGGACCTGGGCCGCGAGTGAGCGGGACCGGCGACCGGGCCCAGTCGGTGGTCGCGCTCGGCGGCGGCCACGGGCTGCACGCGTCCCTCAGCGCCCTGCGCCGGCTGCTCGACGAGCTCGTGCTCGACGAGCTCACCGCCGTCGTGACCGTCGCGGACAACGGCGGCTCCTCCGGTCGGCTCCGCGGGGAGTTCGGCGTCCTCCCGCCCGGCGACCTCCGGATGGCCCTGGCCGCGCTCTGCGGCGAGGACCGGTGGGGCGACACGTGGACCAACCTGCTCCAGCACCGGTTCGAGGGGAACGGCGAGATGCGCGGCCACGTGGTCGGAAACCTGCTGATCGTCGGGCTCTGGGAGCTCCTCGGCGACCACGTGGACGCGCTCGACCGGGTCGGCCGGCTGCTGGGCGCACGCGGCCGGGTGCTGCCGATGGCGTTGACGCCGATGGACATCACCGCCGAGGTGCGGGGGCTGGTGCCGGGGGACCCCGACGCGCCCACGACCGTGCGGGGGCAGGTGGAGGTGGCGACCACCGACGGCGTGATCGACTCGATCCGCCTCGAGCCCGCCGACCCGGCGGCATGCCCGGAGGCGGTCGCGGCGGTCGAGGCGGCCGACTGGGTGGTCCTGGGGCCGGGCTCCTGGTTCACCTCCGTGCTCCCGCACCTGATGGTCCCCGCGCTCCGCGAGGCGCTGGTCGGCACCAGCGCCCGTGTCGTCGTCGTGCTCAACCTCGCCGAGCAGGCGGGGGAGACCGGAGGCTTCGGTCCCGCCGACCACCTCGCCGTGCTGGCCGAGCACGCCCCCGACCTCGTCGTCCACACGGTGCTGGCCGACCGGGCGAGCGTCGCAGACGGGCTCGCGGACCTCGAGCACGTCGTGGCGGCGTACGGCGCACGGCTCGTCGTCGACGACGTGGCGGCCGACGACGGCACGCCGCGGCACGACCCCCGGAAGCTCGCCGCCGCCTACGAGCGGGTCTTCACCGGCGCCTGAACGAGGCTGCGCGAGGTTCTGCGGGCGCCGTGGCGGCGTGCGAGGATGCGCCCATGGCGATGACGGCACAGGTGAAGGCTGAGCTGGCCAGCACCCAGATCACGAAGACCTGCTGCCGGAAGGCCGAGGTCGCCTCGATGCTCCGCTTCGCCGGCGGGCTGCACCTCGTGAGCGGGCGGGTCGTCATCGAGGCGGAGCTCGACACCGGTGCCGCCGCCCGCCGCCTGCGCAAGGACATCGCCGAGGTCTACGGCCACCAGTCGGACGTCGTGATGGTGCAGGGCAACGGCATCCGGAAGGGCAGCCGCTACCTGGTCCGCATCGCCAAGGACGGCGACGCCCTGGCCCGGCAGACCGGGCTCCTCGACCAGCGGGGCCGCCCGGTCCGGGGCCTCCCGCCCGCGGTCGTCTCCGGTGGCGGGTGCGACGCCGTCGCGGCCTGGCGTGGGGCCTTCCTGGCGCACGGGTCGCTGACCGAGCCCGGCCGCTCCTCCTCGCTGGAGGTGACCTGTCCTGGGCCTGAGGCCGCGCTGGCCCTGGTCGGCGTCGCCCGCCGCCTCGGCATCCAGGCGAAGGCGCGCGAGGTGCGCGGCGTCGACCGGGTGGTCATCCGCGACGGCGACGCGATCGGCCAGCTGCTGACCCGCCTGGGCGCGCACGAGTCGCTGATGGCGTGGGAGGAGCGCCGGATGCGCCGCGAGGTGCGCGCCACGGCGAACCGGCTCGCCAACTTCGACGACGCCAACCTCCGGCGCTCCGCACGTGCCGCGGTCGCCGCGGGAGCCCGGGTGGAGCGCGCGATGGAGATCCTCGGCGACGAGGTCCCCGACCACCTCAAGATGGCCGGCGCCCTCCGCCTCGAGCACAAGCAGGCCTCGCTCGAGGAGCTGGGCCAGCTCCACGACCCGGTCCTGACCAAGGACGCCATCGCGGGCCGCATCCGCCGCCTGCTGGCCATGGCCGACAAGCGCGCCGAGGACCTCGGCATCCCCGACACCGAGGCGTCGCTGACACCCGACATGCTCGCCGACGAGGGCTGAGGTCCCGACCGTCGCTTGCTTGGGTAGGGTCGACCTCACCGCACACCCGATGAGGAAGCAGGAGCAACCGCAGTGACTGTTCGCGTAGGCATCAACGGGTTCGGCCGGATCGGCCGCAACTTCTTCCGCGCCGTCCGGGCGTCGGGTCTCGACATCGAGATCGTCGCCGTCAACGACCTGACCGACAACACGTCGCTGGCCCCGCTGCTCAAGTTCGACTCGATCCTCGGCCGGCTCGACGCCGACGTGACGGCGACCCAGGACGAGATCCGGGTCGGCGACCAGGTGATCAAGACCTTCGCCGAGCGCGACCCGGCGAACCTGAAGTGGGGCGACCTGGGCGTCGACGTCGTCGTCGAGTCCACCGGCTTCTTCACCGACGCCACCAAGGCGCGCGCCCACGTCGACAACGGCGGCGCGAAGAAGGTCATCATCTCCGCCCCGGCCTCGAACGAGGACGTCACCGTGGTCATGGGGGTCAACCACGAGCAGTACGACCCCTCCGCGCACACGGTCATCTCCAACGCCTCCTGCACCACCAACTGCCTGGCGCCCATGGCGAAGGCGCTCAACGACGAGCTCGGCATCGTCAAGGGCCTGATGACGACGGTCCACGCCTACACCGCCGACCAGAACCTGCAGGACAACATCCACAAGGACCTGCGCCGCGCCCGCGCCGCCGCGATCAACGTGGTCCCCACCTCCACCGGTGCCGCCAAGGCGATCGGGCTCGTGCTCCCCGAGCTCAAGGGCAAGCTCGACGGCTACGCGCTGCGGGTCCCCGTGCCGACCGGCTCCGCGACCGACCTCACCTTCGAGGCCGGGCGCGAGACCAGCGTCGAGGAGGTCAACGCTGCGGTCGAGAAGGCCGCCGACGGCCGGTTCCTGCGCTACTCGACCGACCCGCTGGTCTCCTCCGACATCGTGACCGACCCGGCGTCCTGCATCTTCGACGCCCCGCTGACCAAGGTCATCGGCAACCAGGTCAAGGTCGTCGGCTGGTACGACAACGAGTGGGGCTACTCCAACCGCCTCGCGGACCTCATCGACTACATCGGCGAGACCCTCTGACCGTGGCGGACCACACCACCCTCGCCGACCTCGTCGAGCAGGGCGTCCGCGGCCGGCGCGTCCTGGTCCGCTCGGACCTCAACGTGCCGCTCGACACTGCTCCTGGCGGCGGGGCGAGGATCACCGACGACGGCCGGATCCGTGCGAGCGTCCCGACCATCCGCGCCCTGGCCGAGGCCGGTGCCCGGGTGGTCGTCACCGCCCACCTCGGCCGTCCGAAGGGCGCGCCCGACCCGGCGTACTCCCTGGCGCCGGTGGCCGAGCGGCTCGGCGAGCTGCTCGGGCAGGAGGTCGACTTCGCGACCGACACCGTCGGGGACTCCGCCCGCGACACCGTCGCGGCGCTCTCGGACGGGCAGGTCGCCGTGCTGGAGAACGTCCGCTTCAACGCGGGGGAGACCAGCAAGGACGACGCCGAGCGCGGCGAGTTCGCCGACCGGCTCGCGGCGCTGGCCGACGTCTTCGTCTCCGACGGGTTCGGCGTCGTGCACCGCAAGCAGGCCTCGGTCTACGACGTGGCGCAGCGGCTGCCGCACGCGATGGGCACGCTCGTCGCGGCCGAGGTGGACGTGCTCCGTCGGCTCACCGTCGACCCGGCCCGCCCCTACGTCGTGGTGCTCGGCGGCTCGAAGGTCTCGGACAAGCTCGGGGTCATCGACAACCTGCTGGGGAAGGCCGACAAGCTGCTGATCGGCGGCGGCATGGTCTTCACGTTCCTCCGGGCCCAGGGCCACGAGGTCGGCAAGAGCCTCCTCGAGGAGGACCAGGTCGAGACCTGCCGCGAGTACCTCCGACGCGCCGCGGACTCGGGGGTGGAGCTGCTGCTGCCGAGCGACGTCGTGGTCGACACGGCGTTCCCCGGGGGCGACGCCACCCCGACGCCGCGCGTCGTGCCGGCCGCGGAGATCCCCGCCGACAGCCTCGGCCTCGACATCGGCCCCGACTCCGCCGCCGCGTTCGCGGGCGCGCTGTCCGGCGCCCGCACCGTCTTCTGGAACGGCCCGATGGGGGTCTTCGAGGTGGAGGCCTTCGCCGAGGGCACCCGCGCCGTCGCCCGCGCCCTCACCGAGGCCTCCGGCTCCGGGGGCCTCACGGTCGTCGGTGGCGGCGACTCGGCCGCCGCCGTGCGGACCCTCGGCTTCGACGAGTCGTCGTTCGGCCACATCTCGACCGGGGGCGGTGCGAGCCTCGAGTACCTCGAGGGCAAGGAGCTCCCCGGCATCAAGGTCCTGGAGGACTGACCCATGGCTAAGCAGACCCGGACCCCGCTCATGGCGGGCAACTGGAAGATGAACCTCAACCACCAGGAAGCGGTGGTGCTGGTCCAGAAGCTGGCGTGGACGCTCGCGGACAAGCGCCACGACTTCTCCAAGGTCGAGGTGGTCGTCGTGCCGCCGTTCACCGACCTGCGGTCGGTGCAGACGCTGGTCGACGGCGACCGCCTCCAGGTGCGGTACGGCGCCCAGGACGTCTCCACCCACGACTCGGGCGCCTACACGGGGGAGATCTCCGCCTCGATGCTGGCCAAGCTCGGGTGCTCCTACGTCGTCGTCGGCCACTCGGAGCGGCGTGAGCACCACGGGGAGACCGACGAGGTCGTCAACGCCAAGGCGCACAAGGCGCACGAGGCGGGGATGACGCCCATCGTCTGCGTGGGCGAAGGTCTCGAGACGCGGCAGGCCCGCGGCCATGTCGACTTCTGCGTCACGCAGGTCACCGGCTCCCTGGCGGGCTTCACCGCCGAGCAGGTGGCCGGCCTGGTCGTCGCCTACGAGCCGGTGTGGGCGATCGGCACCGGTGAGGTGGCCACGCCCGAGGACGCCCAGGAGGTCTGCAGCGCACTGCGCTCGTGCATCCGGGACTCCCACGGCGACGAGGCGGCCGACGGCGTGCGGGTGCTCTACGGCGGCTCCGTCAAGGCCGCCAACGTCGCCGGGATCATGGCCCAGCCGGACGTCGACGGGTGCCTGGTGGGCGGTGCGAGCCTGCAGGTCGAGGAGTTCAGCGGCGTCTGCCGGTACTACGACATGCCGGTCCTCTGACCAGCCGACTCGTTGACGTAGGATCGGTAACTGTGCAACTCCTCTTCACTGTCGTGCTCATGATCACGAGCGCCCTCATGATCCTGCTCGTGCTGCTGCACAAGGGTCGTGGCGGTGGTCTGTCCGACATGTTCGGCGGGGGCGTCTCCAGCTCGCTGGGCGGCTCCTCGGTCGCCGAGCGGAACCTCGACCGGCTCACGGTCGGCATCGGCGTCATCTGGTTCGCGACCGTCATCGCGCTGGGCCTCATCATGGCCTACCAGGGCTAGGCCCTCGGACAACCCCGAGAAAGGGACATCACGTGGCTGGTGGAGGAAATGCGATTCGAGGCAGCCGGGTGGGGGCCGGCCCGATGGGCGAGGCCGAGCGGGGTGAGGCCGCGCCGCGCCAGGCGGTGACCTACTTCTGCTCCCACGAGCACCGCTCGGTGGTGACGTTCTCGGTGGAGGCCACGGTCCCGGAGTCCTGGGACTGCCCGAAGTGCGGGCTGCCCGCCAGCCTCGACTCGGAGAACCCGCCGCCGGCCCCGAAGATCGAGCCCTACAAGACCCACCTGGCCTACGTGAAGGAGCGCCGCTCCGACCAGGAGGCGGCTGACATCCTCGACGAGGCGCTGCAGCTGCTCCGCTCCCGCCGCAAGTCCGGCGACCTGATCTTCTGAGCGCCCGCAGTCCGAGCTCGCGAGGACTGCGAAGCAGGCGCCAGGTCGAGCAGCCGCGCGACCGACGATGGAGGTCGCGACCGGCGTGTCGGGACCAGCGCCCGCGCCCCGAGCCCGGCGAGGGCCTACAACCGCGACGCGGCGGCCCGGTCGAGGAACCAGATGGTCTCCTCGGTGCCGGTGGCGCCGACGGCCGGTACGTCGTGCCGGTCGGCCGCCTCCCCGGGCTGGCCTGCGCGACCGGCCAGTGCCCGTGCGACGGCCTCGGCCTTGCCGTCGCCGCTCACCAGGAACCACAGGGCGCGGTTCCGGTTGAGGGCCTCGTAGGTCAGCGTGACCCGCTGCGGGGGCGGCTTGGGGGAGTCGTGCACCGCCACGGCCGACCGGCCGGCCGCGTCGAGGGCCGGATGGCCCGGGAAGAGCGAGGCGACGTGCGCGTCCGGGCCCAGGCCCAGCATGACCACCTCGAAGCCGGTGCCCTCCCCACCCAGCTCGGCGTCCAGCGCTGCGGCGTACCGCTCGGCGGCCTCCTCGACCGAGTCGCACCGGTCCGCCGGCGGAACCTCACGGACGTTCCGGTCGGGGATTCCCACGGCGTCGACGAAGGCAGCCCGCGCCTGCCCCGCGTTGCGGTCCGGCGAGGAGTGCTCGACGAAGCGCTCGTCGCCCCACCACAGCACCACGCGGTCCCAGTCGACCGCCGACTCCGGTGCGAGCCGGGCGACCTCGCGGTGCACCACGTCGGCGAAGGTGCCGCCGGTGAGCGCGACGTGCGGCTGCCGGCCGGCCTCCTGGGCCTCCTCGAGGCGGGTCAGCAGCTCACCGGCGACGGCGGTCGCCAGCGTCTGGTCGTCGTCGTGGACCTCGATCCGGGGGGTGCTCATGGGGTGCTCCTGCTCTCCGCCAGCCGTCGGGCCGTGGCGGCGTAGACGTCGTCCTCGTCGAGCCTGCGCAGCTCCTCGGCGAGCAGCTCGGGCAGCGAGCGCCGCGTGAGGGCGACCGGTCGGTCGGGGCGGCCGGGGGTGCGGAACGTGGCGAGCCGGCCGTCCTCGCGGGTGATGCTGATCGGCCCCTCCTCGGTGTCCAGCACGACCTCGGTGATGCCGGGGCCCGGCAGGTCCTTGCGCGTGACGGCCACCTCGAGGCGGTCGGCGAGCCAGGTCGCGAGCAGGTCGGCGCTCGGGTTCTCACCCTCGGCGGTCACGGAGCCACCGGTCACGCGCAGCTGGTGCTGGTCCAGTGCCGTGGCCAGCAGGGCTCGCCACGGGGTCACCCGCGTCCAGGCGAGGTCGGTGTTGCCCCGGACGTACGCCGCGCACTGCTGCCGCAGCGTCCCGCGCGCGCCCCGGCCGGCTGATCCGGCGTCGGTGATGCGCCGTCGGGCCAGGGCTCCGATGGGGTCGGCGGCCGGGTCGGGCGGTGCGTCGGCGGGCCACCAGACGACCACGGGCGAGTCGGGGAGCAGCAGCGGGAGGACGACCGACTCCGGGTGCTCGACCACCTCGCCCCGCAGGCGGACGATCGCCGTCTCGCCCGTCCAGCCCGAGCCCGTGCCCACCTGGGCGTCGACCGTGGAGCTGCCGTGCCGGTCGCCGAGGACGACGCCGAGCACCCGGGCCGGGTGCTCGTGGGACGAGGTGCGGGCGACCTCCATCGCCTCGGCCGCCCGGTCCTCGCCGACCACGACCACGAGGGTCATGACCATGCCCATCGCGGGAGACCCCGCGCGGCTGCGGGCGCGGACCAGCTCCGCCGCGATCGCCGAGGCGGTGGTGTCGGTCAGCTCGATCACGGCCGCCTCCAGGTGTGCCCGGCGCGGGCCAGCACGGCGTCGGCCGAGGGCGGTCCCCACGTGCCGGCGGGGTACGGCTCCGGGGCGCCCTCGCGCGCCCAGTGCTCGAGCACCGGGTCGAGGATCTGCCAGGAGAGGTCGACCTCCTCGTGGCGCGGGAAGAGGGGCGGGTCCCCGAGGAGCACGTCGAGGACCAGGCGTTCGTACGCCTCGGGGGAGGACTCGGTGAACGAGCCGCCGTAGGCGAAGTCCATGTTGACGTCGCGGATCTCCATGGTGGTCCCCGGGACCTTGGAGCCGAAGCGCACCGTCATGCCCTCGTCCGGCTGGACCCGGATGACGACGGCGTTCTGCGTGAGCTCCTCGACCGACTGGGCGCCGAAGGGATGGTGCGGCGCGGACTTGAGGACCACGGCGACCTCGGTGACGCGGCGTCCCAGGCGCTTGCCGGTCCGGAGGTAGAAGGGCACCCCGGCCCAGCGCCGGTTGTCGACGTGGAGGGTCACCGCGGCGTAGGTCTCGGTGGTGGAGTCCTCGGCGACCCCGTCCTCCTCCAGGAAGCCGGGGACCTTCCGGCCGCCGGCCCACCCCTCGGCGTACTGCCCGCGGGCGGTGGTGAGGTCCAGCCGCTCCGGGAGCGAGACGCTGCGCAGCAGCTTCTCCTTCTCCGACCGGAGGCTGTCGGCGTCGAAGGAGACCGGTTCCTCCATCGCCACCAGCGCCAGCAGCTGCAGCAGGTGGTTCTGGATGACGTCGCGGGCCGCGCCGATGCCGTCGTAGTAGCCGGCGCGACCGCCGATGCCGCCGTCCTCGGCCATGGTGATCTGCACGTGGTCGACGTACCGGGCGTTCCAGAGCGGCTCGAACATCGCGTTGGCGAAGCGGATGGCCAGGATGTTCTGGACGGTCTCCTTGCCGAGGTAGTGGTCGATCCGGAAGACCGACTCCGCCGGGAAGACCTCGGCCAACGTCGCGTCGAGCCGGCGGGCCGACTCCTGGTCGTGGCCGAACGGCTTCTCCACGACGACCCGGCGCCACGAGCCCGCACCGCCGTCGGCCAGGCCGTGCCTGGCGAGCTGGCCGACGACGTCGCCGAAGGAGCCGGGCGGGATCGCGAGGTAGAACGCGTGGTTGCCATCGGTCCCGCGCTCCTCGTCGAGCTCGTCGACGGTCCGCCGCAGGTGGCGGAAGGCGGCGTCGTCGTCGAAGGTGCCGGGCACGAAGCGGAGCCCCTCGGCGAGCTGCTGCCACACCTCCTCGCGGAACTCGGTGCGCGCGTGCTCCCGGACGGAGTCGTGGACGACCTGGGCGAAGTCCTGGTCGGACCAGTCCCGGCGCGCGAAGCCCACCAGGCTGAAGCCGGGTGGGAGGAGGCCTCGGTTGGCGAGGTCGTAGATCGCGGGCATCACCTTCCGGCGCGAGAGGTCGCCGGTGACGCCGAAGAGGACGATGCTGCACGGACCGGCGATGCGCGGCAGGCGCCGGTCACGCGGGTCGCGGAGCGGGTTGCGGTACGTCGTCACGGCTGGCGGTGCTGCCGGTAGTAGGCGATGAGCGCCCGGGTGGAGGCGTCCTGACCGGCCAGCGCGCCGGCGTCCCCGCTGAGCGCGGGGCCCACCTCCTGGGCCAGCTGCTTCCCGAGCTCGACGCCCCACTGGTCGAAGCTGTCGATCCCCCAGACCACGCCCTGGGTGAAGGTGACGTGCTCGTAGAGGGCCACGAGCTGGCCCAGCACGGACGGGGTCAGGGCCGGCGCCATGATCGACGTCGTCGGACGGTTGCCCGGGAAGACGCGGGCCGGCACGACGTCCTCGGCCGTGCCTTCCGCCCGGACCTCCTCGGCGGTCTTGCCGAAGGCCAGCGCCCGGGTCTGGGCGAGGAAGTTCGCCAGCAGCAGCTCGTGGACGTCCACGTCGCCGTCGCGGAGCGGATGGCTCGGCTGGGCCACGGCGATGAAGTCGGCCGGCACGAGCCGGGTGCCCTGGTGGATGAGCTGGTAGAAGGCGTGCTGGCCGTTGGTGCCCGGCTCGCCCCAGAAGACCTCGCCGGTGTCGGTGGTGACCGGCGTGCCGTCCCACCGCACGCGCTTGCCGTTGGACTCCATCGTCAGCTGCTGGAGGTACGCCGGGAAGCGGTGCAGCAGCTGCGAGTAGGGGAGGACCGCGTGGGTCTCGGCGCCGAGGAAGTCGGTGTACCAGACGTTGAGGAGGCCCATGAGGACGGGGACGTTCCGCGCCGGCTCGGCCGTCCGGAAGTGCTCGTCCATCGCGTGGAAGCCCGCCAGCAGCTCCGCGAACCGGTCGGGGCCGATCGCGATGACCAACGAGGTCCCGATGGCCGAGTCGAGGGAGTACCGCCCGCCGACCCAGTCCCAGAACCCGAAGGCGTTGGCCGGGTCGATGCCGAAGTCGGCGACCTTGTCGAGCGCGGTCGAGACGGCGACGAAGTGGCGCCGCACGGCCTCGGCGTCGTCCCCGGAGTCACCGTCGTGTGCGGAGGCGCGGAGACCGTCGAGCAGCCACTGGCGGCACAGGCGGGCGTTGGTGAGGGTCTCCAAGGTCCCGAAGGTCTTGCTCGAGACGATGAAGAGGGTCGTCGCCGGGTCCAGGCCGGCGAGCGTCGTGGCGGCGTCGGTCGGGTCGATGTTGCTGAGGAACCGGCACTCCAGCCCCTCCTGCCGATAGGCCGCCAACGCCTCGTAGGCCATCACCGGCCCGAGGTCCGAGCCACCGATGCCGATGTTGACCACGGTGCGGATCGGCTGCCCGGTCACGCCCGTCCACTCACCGCTGCGGACCTTCTCGGCGAAGGCGTAGACCCGGTCGAGCTCGGCGTGCACGTCGGGCACGACGTCCTGGCCCTCGACGCTGGGCCTCCGGTCGGGCGAGGCGTCCCGCGGCAGCCGCAGCGCGGTGTGCAGCACCGCGCGGTCCTCGGTGACGTTGACCCGCTCACCGCGCAGCATCGCCTCGCGGCGCTCCGCGACCCCCACCTCGTCGGCGAGGTCCAGGAGCGCCGCGAGCACGTCGTCGTCGACCAGGGACTTCGAGAGGTCCACGAGGAGGTCGCCCGCGGTGAAGGAGAGCCGGTCGACCCGCTCGGGATCGCGGGCGAACCAGCTCCGGAGGTCCGGCGCGAAGTCGGCAGCCAGGGCCGACAGCCGGGACCAGGCGCGGGTCGACGTCGGGTCCACCGGCGCGTCGGTCATCCCGCGACGTTCTCCATCTGCGTGCGGACGGTCTCGACCAGGTCGGTCCACGAGCCCTTGAACTTCGCGACGCCCTCCTGCTCGAGCACGAGGAGCACGTCGTCGACGTCGATGCCCAGCTCGGTGAGGCGCTCCAGGATGGCGCGCCCCTCGCCGGCCCGGCCGGTGACGACGTCCCCGAGGACCTCGCCGTGGTCGGCGAAGGCCTCGAGCGTCTTCTCCGGCATCGTGTTCACCGTGCCGGGCGCCACCAGCTGCGTGACGTACATGGTGTCGTCGTAGTCGGGGTTCTTCACCCCGGTCGAGGCCCACAGCGGGCGCTGCACGTTCGCGCCGGCGTCGGCGAGCGCACGCCAGCGGTCGGAGGCGGTGACCTCCTCGAAGGCGCCGTACGCGACGAGCGCGTTGGCGACCGCCGCCTTGCCGCGCAGGGCGAGCGCCACGTCCGAGCCGACCGCCTCGAGCCGCTTGTCGACCTCGCTGTCGACCCGGGAGACGAAGAAGGAGGCCACCGAGCGGATGGTGGAGAGGTCGCGCCCGGCCTCGCGAGCCTGCTCCAGGCCGGTGAGGTAGGCGTCCATCACGGCGCGGTAGCGCTCCTCGCTGAAGATGAGGGTCACGTTGACGCTGATGCCCTCGGCGATCGCGGTGGTGATCGCCGGGAGGCCCTCGAGCGTCGCCGGGATCTTGATGAGCGCGTTCGGCCGGTCCACGGCCTGCCAGAGCTTGCGGGCCGAGGCGATGGTCGCGTCGGTGTCGTTGGCCAGGTCGGGCTCCACCTCGATGGAGACCCGGCCGTCGTCAGGGGTGCTCTCGGCCACCGGCGCGAGCACGTCGCAGGCGTTGCGGACGTCCTCGGTGGTGAGCTCGAAGATCACCTCGTCCACGGGCCGGCCCTCGGCGACGAGCCGGCGCACCTGCTCGTCGTACCGCTCACCCTCCGCGATCGCGCTCGCGAAGATCGTCGGGTTGGTCGTCACGCCCACCACCGAGCGGTCCTTCACGAGCTCGGCGAGGTTGCCGGTCTCGATCCGCTCGCGCGACAGGTCGTCGAGCCAGATGGACACTCCTGCGTCCGCCAGGGCCTTCATACGGTCACTCATGAACTACCTCCTGAGGTCGGTGGGTCGGTACCCCGGCGGTCCCGTGCCAGTCCCCGGGAACGGGTGCTGCGCGGGCTCGCTCAGTCGCGGGACAGCCGGACGCTGTCCCGGGCGGCGTCGGCCACGGCCTGGCCGGTGATGCCGTACTCCTCGTAGATGCGGGCGAAGTCGGCCGACGCGCCGTAGGTGTCGATGGAGACGATCCGCCCGTGATCGCCGACGATCTCCCGCCAGCCCTGCGCCACGCCGGCCTCGACGGAGACGCGGGCCTTGACGGTCGGCGGGATGACGGACTCGCGGTAGGCCGGCTCCTGCTCGTCGAACCACTCGCGGCACGGCATGGAGACCACGCGGGCGCGGATGCCGTCGGCGGCGAGCAGCTCGCGGGCGGCCACCGCGACCTGCACCTCGGACCCGGTGCCGACGAGGACCACGTCGGGCTGGCCGGAGCCGTCCTCGGTGTCCGGGGCGTCGATCAGCACGTAGCCGCCGCGGTGGACGTTGCTGGTGTCGCTGAAGCCCTCGGCCCCTCGCGGGAAGACGGGGACGTTCTGGCGGGTGAGCGCGATGCCGGCCGGGCGGTCGGTGCGCTGCAGCACGGCCTTCCAGGCGGCCGCGGTCTCGTTGGCGTCGGCCGGGCGGACGACGTCCAGGCCGGGGATGGCCCGGAGCGCCGCGAGGTGCTCGATCGGCTGGTGGGTCGGTCCGTCCTCGCCGAGGCCGATCGAGTCGTGGGTCCACACGTAGGTCACGGGGAGGCCCATGAGCGCTGCGAGCCGGACCGCTCCGCGCATGTAGTCGGAGAAGGTGAGGAACGTGCCGCCGAAGACGCGGGTGCCGCCGTGCAGCGTGATGCCGTTGAGGATCGCGCCCATGCCGTGCTCGCGGATGCCGAAGTGCAGCACGCGGCCGGCCAGCGGGTCGCCCTGCCACAGGTTCGTCGACCGGGACTCGGGCACGAAGGAGGGTGCGTCCTCGATGGTGGTGTTGTTGGACTCCGCGAGGTCGGCCGAGCCGCCCCACAGCTCGGGCATGACCTTGGCGACCGCGTTGATGACCGCGCCGGACGCCTTCCGCGTGGCGATGCCCTTCGAGTCCGCGTCGAAGGTGGGCAGGACGTCGTCGATGTCCTCGGGCAGCGCGCGGGTCTGCATCCGCTCCCAGGTGGCCACGGTCTCGGGGCTGGCCGACTCGCGCCAGGCGGCGAAGCGCTCCTCCCACTCCGCCTGCCACTGCTTGCCCCGGGCGACGAGCGACCGGGTGTGCGCGATGACGTCCTCCGGCACCTCGAACTGCTGCGCCGGGTCGAACCCGAGGATCTCCTTGGTGGCGGCGACCTCGTCCTCGCCGAGCGCCGACCCGTGGGACTTGCCGGTGCCCTGGGCGTTCGGCGCGGGCCAGGCGATCACGGTGCGCAGGACGATCAGGCTCGGCTGGTCGGTCACCTCGCGCGCCGCGGCGATGGCCGCGTGCAGGGCCGGCACGTCCTCGACGTACGTCGTGGCGTCCTGCGTCCAGTCGACGGTCTGCACGTGCCAGCCGTAGGCCTCGTAGCGCTTCGCGACGTCCTCGGTGAACGCGATGTCGGTGTCGCCCTCGATCGAGATCCGGTTGGCGTCGTAGACGACGGTGAGGTTGCCGAGCTTCTGCGTGCCGGCGATGGAGGAGGCCTCGGCGCTCACGCCCTCCTGGAGGTCGCCGTCGCTGGCGATGGCGTAGACGTGGTGGTCGAAGAGGGACTCCTCGGACCCCGGGTCGAGCAGGCCGCGCTCGCGGCGGGCCGCCATCGCCATGCCGACGGCGTTGCCGACGCCCTGGCCGAGGGGGCCGGTCGTCGTCTCGACGCCCGCGGTATGGCCGTGCTCGGGGTGGCCGGGGGTCTTGGAGCCCCAGGTACGCAGCGACCTGAGGTCGTCGAGCTCGAGGCCCCACCCGCCGAGGAAGAGTTGGGTGTACAGCGTGATGGAGCTGTGGCCCGCGGAGAGCACGAAGCGGTCGCGGCCGTGCCAGTGCGGGTCGGCCGGGTTGTGGCGCATCACCTTCTGGAAGAGCAGGTACGCCGCGGGGGCGAGGCTCATGGCGGTGCCGGGATGACCGTTGCCGACCTTCTGCACCGCGTCCATCGCGAGCACCCGGGCGGTGTCCACCGCCTTGTCGTCGACGTCGGTCCAGTCGAGGTCGGGCACAGTCGTCACGGGGAACCTTTCGGGGAGTCGTGCAGAGAGTTGTCGCTCACACCGGGTGAGCGACGGCTCGGGCACTTCCGAGCCTACTCACGCCTCCGGCTAGACTCACACCCGCTCCACGAGCCCGCCGGCGAGTGCCGGAGAGCAGCTCGACACCGCTCCCGATCCCACCGAGGACCCCGTGACCTACGTCGGCCAGCCGGCCACCGCCGCCGAGCGGCACGCGTCCGAAGGGCCGACCCCGAGGGCGTCGGTGCGCGACGTCGTCGCGGCGTACGTCGGTCTCACCAAGCCGCGGGTCATCGAGCTGCTGCTGCTCACCACGGTGCCGGTGATGTTCTTCGCCGACCGGGGCGTCCCCGAGCTCGGCCTGGTGCTGGCCACGGTCCTCGGCGGCACGTTCTCGGCCGGCTCCGCGTCGGTCTTCAACTGCGTCTACGACCGCGACATCGACGAGCAGATGCGCCGGACCCGTCGGCGAGCGCTGCCCCGGCACATCGTGTCCCCGGCCGCCGCGCTCGTCTTCGGCGCCGTGCTCGCCGTGCTGTCGACCGTCATCCTCGCGGTGTGGGTGAACCTGCTCTCGGCGGCGCTCGCCCTGGGGGCCAACGCCTTCTACGTCTTCGGCTACACCATGCTGCTCAAGCGGCGCACCACCCAGAACATCGTCTGGGGCGGGCTGGCCGGGTGCTTCCCGGCCCTCATCGGCTGGACCGCCGTCACCGGCGAGCTGTCGTGGGTGCCGGTCGTGCTGTTCATGGTGGTCTTCTTCTGGACCCCGCCGCACACCTGGGCGCTGGCGCTGCGCTACCGCGAGGACTACGCGAACGTCGACGTGCCGATGCTGCCCGTCGTGCGCTCGGCCCGCGAGGTCGGCCGGCAGATCGTCCTCTACAGCTGGGTGATGGTGGCCACGTCGCTGCTGCTGTGGCCCGTGGCCGGCACCGGTCCGGCGTACCCGGTCGCCGCCGCCGTGCTGGGTGCGGTCTTCCTGCTCGAGGCGCACCGCATGCACGCCCGAGCGCGCGGCACCGAGGACCTCGCCGTCATCCAGCCGATGCGGCTGTTCCACTCCTCGAACCTCTACCTCACGCTGCTCTTCGTCGCCGTCGCGCTGGACCCGCTGCTCAGCCGCTGACCGCGGGCTACGCGACGGCCAGAGATACCGCGTCAGCCTGCCTGGGCGACCGTCCACCGCGGCGCGCCAGCGAGCTCGCCACACCTTGCGGGCAGCGGCCGAGACGACGGCCCGGACACCGCGCCACCAAGCGCGACGGCGTCGCCCTCGCGGTAGGTCCGGCCGGCGTACCGAAGCCCTTCATCGCTCCACTCCACCTCGTCCTCTGGGAAGTATGGGAGATAGCGCTCGCCAAGGTCCGTCTCGACGAGGAAGCAGCCACCGACGACGCGCACGACGCCTTCCAGGAGTGCACTGTTGCCACCTTCTCCGAAGGCCTCATAGGTGCCCACGTGGTCGGCGACCTGGTCAGCGCTGGCGGACGGACCCCAGCCGCATCCTCCGCATGCAACAGCGAGCACCAGCGCGCCTCCGGTCAGGAGGGGACGAACTCGGCTCACCCGCACAGCGCGCAACTCTGCCACGGTCCGTTCCTACGAGTTCCGCGCAGGTCACCCACCGCGCTCATGCGGGGCCGCGCGAGCGTCGGCGCCGTACGACGAGCGCCCGCTGCTCCGGGAAGCTCCACCCGAAGCGAACCGCGAGCAGCCGGGTTGCCGTGGTGAGGGCGACGCCGGCGATCACGGCATCCAGGATGGCGGCGCCCGCCGCGATGAGCAGGACGAGCAGCGCTGCGCCGGCGGCCGCGGCGACCGCGTACAGCGACCCCACGTGGAGGAACGCGACGGGGAGGTTGAGCATCAGGTCCCGGATCACCGAGCCTCCCACCGCGGAGACGGTGCCGACCAGCACAGCGGGGATGGCCGGGACCTGGAGGTCGAGAGCCTTCGAGGTGCCGATCGCGCCGAAGAGCCCGATGGTCACAGCGTCGAGCGGGAGGATGACCGGGGTGAGCCGGGCGAACAGCTGCTGGAGCGACATCCCCACCAGCGCGGCCACGACAGCGACCAGGACGTACCACTCACCGCGGATGACGACCGGGGCCTCCCCGAGCAGGAGATCGCGGAGCACGCTTCCGCCGAGCGCGAGGCCGACGCCCACCATCACGGCGCCGAGCACGTCGATGTGGCGATCGGTGAACGCGCCGGCGAACAGGGCTCCCTGCAGCGCACCGAGGGCGACTGCGGCCAGCTCGACCGCGAGCGGGATCGCGAGAGGCATCGTCTCGTTCAACCTGGCTGCTCCTGTGCTGCGTGTCTGCCCCACCGGCCCCTCGCGCCATTCGGTCGCGGCGCGGAGGGGCCGGCGCGGGCTGGGTCGGCCACGTGTCAGCTGGTGGCTGTGCGAGCGGCCTCGTCGATCAGGCGTGCGACAGCCTCGGGCTGGGAGACCGAGACGGCGTGGGACGCGTCGACCTCGACGTTCCGGGAGCCGGCACGCTCGCCCATGAACCGCTGCGACTCCGCCGGGACCGCGAGGTCCTCGAGGGTCACCAGGTTCCAGCTCGGGATGTTCTTCCACGCCGCTCGGGTGGCCTTCTCCTCCAGTGCGTCACCGACGATCGGTCGCTGGGTCACGGCCATCAGCGCGGTGACCTCCTCGGGCACGTCGGCCGCGAAGACCTCCCGGAACCTGTCCTGCTGGATGTAGAGGTCGGCGACCTCCTGGCCGTCGGCGGAGGGGAGCGGCACGGGGTTCAGCGCCGGGCCGAGCTCCCCGCCGGGGAACTTCGCGGCGAGCTCGCCGGTGCTCTCGCCCTCCTCGAGGATGAAGCTGGCCACGTAGATCAGCGCCTTCACCTGAGGATGGCCGTCGGCCGCCTGGCTCATGACGCTTCCCCCGTAGGAGTGGCCGGCGATGACGATGGGGCCGTCCACGCTGTCGAGGACGGTGCGGAGGTACTCCGCGTCGGCATGCAGGCCGCGCAGCGGGTTGGCCGCCGCGATCACCGGGTAGCCGTCGTTGCGCAGGGAGACGATCACGTCGTTCCAGCTGGAGGAGTCGGCGAAGGCTCCGTGCACGAGCACGACTGTGGGGCGGGTGGTCGAGCTCTCATGGGTGGTGAGGGACATGGTGGATTCCTTTCGGGTTGGGAGGCGGAAGACCCGCCTGGGTACGACCCCGCAACACGCGGTGCTGCGGGGTCGGCAACGGGGGTGCCGGTCAGGGACCGCGTGTGCTGTCAGGTGGTCCCGGATCGTGGCGGAGCGGTCCGGTCGGGTGGTGTCGGAGGACCTGCGTCTGGGCGATCAGCTCCGGACGAACTCGAGCAGGTCCTGGTTGATGACGTCGGCGTTGACGGTGCACATGCCGTGCGAGAAGCCCGGGTAGACCTTGAGGTGGCCGTCCTCGAGCAAGCGGATCGACAGCTCGGCGGAGCCGGCGATCGGGACGACCTGGTCGTCGTCGCCGTGCATGACCAGGGTGGGCACCTGGATACTCCGGAGGTCGTCGGTGAAGTCGGTCTCCGAGAAGGCCTTGATGCCTTCGTAGTGGGCCAGGGCGCCACCCATCATCCCTTGGCGCCACCAGTTCCAGACGACCCCGTGGGAGACCTTCGCGCCGGGTCGGTTGAACCCGTAGAAGGGGCCGGAGGCGACGTCGAGGAAGAACTGGGACCGGTTGCTCGCGGTCCCCTCACGGAAGGTGTCGAACACCTCGATCGGCAGGCCGCCCGGGTTGGCGGCCGTCTGCAGCATCAGCGGGGGCACCGCACCGATCAGGACCGCCTTGGCGACCCGGCCGGCGCCGTGCCGCGCAACATAGCGGGCCACCTCTCCTCCGCCGGTGGAGTGCCCGACGTGCACCACGTCGCGCAGGTCGAGATGGGCGACCAGCGCGGCGACGTCGGCGGCGTAGTGGTCCATGTCGTGCCCGTCGGGAGCCTGGCCGGACCGGCCGTGCCCGCGACGGTCGTGGGCGATGACACGGAAGCCGTGCTGGACGAAGAACATCAGCTGCGCGTCCCAGTCGTCCGAGCTCAGCGGCCAGCCGTGGTGGAACATGATCGGCTGACCCGAGCCCCAGTCCTTGTAGAAGATCGAGGTTCCGTCGTCGGTGGTGATGATCGGCATGGGTGTGCTCCTTGCGTGCTGTCCGGCGGGGCACCGGGTGTTCCGCAAGCCTTGCCCGATGCAGCGCGTGCAGCGTCAGTCAGATGACTGCACGTCGACGACGTGACCGACCCGGCCGACCGGAGCGGTCACCGGGCGCTGTCGATTGAGGGGTCGGTCGAGGGGTCGGTCGAGGGATCGCTCAGGGCGTCCCGCAGGGCCGCGCGGGAGGTGATGCCGAGCTTCGGGAAGGTGCGGTAGAGGTGGGCCGACACGGTGCGGGGCGACACGTACAGCCGGGTGGCGATCTCGCGGTTGCTCATGCCGCGTGCCGCCAGCTGCGCGACCTCGAGCTCCTGAGGGGTCAGCGCGGCCACGCCGCCGGCGACACCGGTCCGGCGCGCGGCGCCGGTCGCCCGGAGCTCGGTGGAGGCTCGCTGGGACCACAGCAGTGCTCCGAGACGGTCGAATCCGTCACGGGCGGCCTCGAGCTGGACCCGCGCGTCACGGGTGCGCCGCAACCTGCGCAGCCGCTCGCCGTAGGCCAGCCGCACACGTGACAGCTCGAACGGCCATACCTCGGTCCCCGGCACCGCGAGCGCCTCGTCGAAGAGGTCCGCTGCCGTGTCGTCCGGCGCGACCATCGCCAGCGCGGCAGTAGCGACCATGGCGAACCGCGGTGACAGCCGACCCGGGTCGGCGGCGTGCAGGGCCTCGGCGTGGGCCCGGGCTTCGTCGGCTCGGCCGGTGTGCAGCGCGGCGTCGACCAGGTCCAGCGCTGACCACAGTGCCTGCGGGTCGTGGGTGTGCAGGCTGCCCGGTCCGCCGATGGCGGTGGCGTGGGCGTAGGCATCCTCGAAGGCGCCGGCGCCGAGCGCCGCCTCGCCGAGCGCGTGGTGCGCGAAGTCCTCGAGGCGTCCTAGCTGCCGGGGCGCCGCCCATACGAGCATGGCTTCGCTTTCTGCGGTGCACGCCTCGAGGTCCCCGCGGCGCGCGGCGATGAGGGCGGTGGCGTAGGTGCGGCTGGAGTCGTACAGCCGGTAGCCGAGCTCTTCCGCGAGCGCTCCTGCGTCGGCGGCGGTCCGCTCGGCGGCATGCCACCGTCCGGCGGCGAGATGGTCGAAAGTCATCATGCTCAGCGCCATGAGTGCCGAAGCGGCGGCGCCGGACTCGCGGCCGTCACGGGCGACTCGGTCCAGGGCACGCCGGCAGCCGGCCAGCCGGTCGGTGTAGAAGCTGGCGATCGCGGTGCGGATGATCAGCTCCACGTCCAGGGTGTCGTCGAGCTGCTCGATCTGGCGATCGAGCGCCGCGAGCATCGACGGTGATGCGGTGAGAGGGGCGGCGAAGGTCTCGGTGAGGAGGATGGCGTCGGCCGGTGCCGACGTACCCATCCGGGCGACGAGGTCGTCGTAGTCCTCCCAGTATTCCACACGCCCCGCGTAGTGGCACATCACCACGAGCGTGTAGAGGCCGCGGGAGAGTGCCTCCCGGTCGTGGTCGGGCTCGGTCAGTGCGGTGTCGATCGCGGCGGTCAGGAACCGGTGCGCCACCGTGGCGTCGCCGTCGCTGTTGAGCAGCATGTAGGCGGTGGCGACCGCCGCCTCGAGCGTCTCGCCGAGCGTGGGGTCTCTGCGCCTGGCATCGCGCAGCAGCTGCGAGGAGCTCTGGAGCTCGCCCGCGGCGAAGGCGCCGATGAACGCCGCGTGCGCCATACGTCGGCTTCGGGCGCTGCGGTCGGGGCTGAGGTCGGCGGCGCGCAGCAGCCGAGTGACGGCCCCGACGACGTCGCCGCGCTGGAGTGTGCGTTGGGCACCCTCCTCGATGACCGCGGCCACGGTCTCGTCTGGTGCCTCCGCGGCTTCGGCGACGTGGTGCCCTCGCCGCTCGGGCTGGTCGGCGAAGATCTCCGCCAGCCGTTGGTGTGCCTCTCGCCTGTCGTCGTGCGTCGAGAGCTCGACGAGCGCCGACTTGATCATCGGGTGCCGGAACCTGATCTCGCCGGCCCGCTCGTCGACCATGACCAGGTGGTCGTGCTCTGCCGGGCCGAGGTCGGACAGGCCTGCCGAGCCGCTGCCCTCGGCCAGGGTGGACAGGCTGCCCGAGCCGTCGAGCGCGGCGATCAGCAGCAGCCGGCGCGTGGGCGGCGGCAGGCATCCGATCCGGGTCGCGTAGAGCGACCGGACCTCACGGATGGTGGCCGCCGCCGCCCCAGGGGCTGCGCGACGACCGGTGCGGGGGTGACCGGCCGCTGCCGCGAACTCCAGCAGCGCCAACGGGTTGCCCTGTGCCTCGTGCGCGACCTCCCGCAGGACCCGTGTGGGCAGGTGAGCGAACTGGTGGGCCAGCAGCTCCATCGCATGGTCGTCGTCGAGGGGGTGTACGCCGAGCTCCGGCCACCCGGTGCGCTCGAAGAACCCACCGGCGCTGGGCCGGGTCGCCCCCAGCAGGCCGATCCTGCTGCCCTGGAGCCGGCGACCGACGAAGCCGATGACGGAGGCGGTGGCGCGGTCCAGCCAGTGCATGTCGTCGATGACCACGAGCAGCGGCGTCTCGGTGGCCGCCTGGCGTAGCAGCGCCAGCGAGGCCTGCAGCAGGGTCAACCGATCCGGAGCGGAGCCCGAGCCGAGGCCGAGGGCGACCTGCAGCGCCTCCCGGCTCGCGGCGGGGAGCTGCACCAGCTCGTCGGTCAGCTGGTCGACGAGCTGGTGCAGGCCGGCGAAGCTCACGTCGGTCTCGTACTCGACGCCTCCACCGCGGACGACACGCCACCCGCCGATGGACGCTGTCCTGGCGGCAGCGTCGAGGATGGCCGACTTGCCGACCCCCGGTTCGCCTGTCAGCAGGAGGGCTGCGCCGTCAGTCTCGGCCCGGGCCAGGAACGCGTCGACGGCTGCAAGCTCGCGCTCGCGACCGAGAAGACCGTACGGGTCGCTGTCCAGCTGAGCCATAGGTCTCGCTCCACGGCTCCGCCCCGAGTCGCGGAGAAGGCATCGGATTCCGGTGAATGGAGCCCCATGCTAGGCGCTACCCGCCTTCAGGCGCACCACTTGGAACGTCAGCTGGAAGCGCCAGGGTCCCCGAGACGCCGCCGGCGCGATCGGGCAGGCGCCTGGCGCCGCCCGGTCAAGAAGACTCCTCCAGCGTGGGGTAGTCGGCGTATCCGGCGGGACCGCCGCCGTAGATGAGCTCGGGTCGCAGCGGGTTGAGGTCGGCGCCGGCGGCGAGACGAGCGGGCAGGTCGGGATTGGCGATGAAGGACTTGCCGAAGGCGATGGCGTCGGCCCACCCGTTCTCGAGCACGCGCTCGGCCTTGGCGGCGTCGTAGCCGCCTGCGGCGATGATGACGCCGCTGAAGGCCTCGCGGAGCTTGATCCGGAAGTCGTCGTCGAGCTCGGGGCCTTCGGCCCAGTCGGGTTCGCTCAGGTGGAGGTAACCAAGGTCGCGCTCGTTGAGCCGCTCGGCGATGTAGAGGCCCATCTCGAGCCCGTCGGCGTCGTCGAGGCCGCCGAACTTGATGAGCGGTGAGATGCGCATGCCGACGTGAGCGGCGTCCCAGGTGCCGATGACGGCATCGACGACCTCCAGCGGGAAGCGGGCGCGGTTCTCCAGCGAGCCGCCGTACTCGTCGGTCCGGTGGTTGCTGCTAGTCGACATGAACTGCTGGAGGAGGTAGCCGTTGGCGCCGTGGATTTCCACCATGTCGAAGTCGGCGTCGCGGGCGTTGCGTGCCGCTCGGCGGTAGTCCTCGACGATGCGGGAGAGCTCGTCGGCCCGGAGCTCGCGGGGAGTCGGGCACGGCGCAGTGACGAGGTTGCCGGCACTGTCGGCGATGGTCGTGAGGCCGTCGAACGGCAGGGCGCTGGCGGAGACGCCGGGGCCACCGTCCTGGAGGTCGGGGTGGGTGACCCGCCCGACGTGCCACAGCTGCGCAGCGATCTTGCCGCCGCTGCCGTGCACGGCATCGGTGACGCGACGCCAGGCGTCGACCTGCTCGGCGGAGTAGATCCCCGGCGTGGCGACGTAGCCCTTGCCCTCCGGGCTTATCTGGGTGCCCTCGGTGACGATGAGGCCGGCGCTCGCACGCTGGGTGTAGTACTCGGCCATGAGCCCCGTGGCGGTGTCACCCGGCTGGGCGGCACGCATCCGGGTCATCGGTGCCATGAAGACCCGGTTCGGTGTCGTGAAGGCCGGCAGGGACAGCGGGTCGTGCAGGGTGGGCATGGTGCTCCTTCGTGCTCTCGGTGACGCAGTCGCATCCGGGACTGGTTCGGTGACGGTCGGGCTGGGAGTCGCGCTCGCACGCACCGCGCAGGTGGATGTCGGGGCACGTGGGCGGCGCGATGCCGCGGGCGCACCGACAAGACTGCTCCGCACCGGTGTCGACAACATCAGTCCGATGACTGCCATCGGTGGTGGTCGCCCCGCCCCGAACGCTTCGGAGCGGAGCCCCGACGAGGGCAGCGGTGAGTGGACTGCCGTTCCTCGCCCGTCGTGAGCCGCGCGCCAGACCGAGTTGCACGCGCACCACACCGAGCGCGGCAGCACGGGCCCGGCGGTGCCGCTCCGGGATCTCGTAGGCGTCCACCGGTGCTTGACCGGCGAGGTCGAGGACCGGACGGATGACGAACCGGCACGAGCGTCCCAGCACGCGGCTGATCCAGGACTCGGTGACCGGCCCGTGGCCCTCGAGCCGGGCGATCGCCTCGACAGGCCGGCCGTCGGCCCCGCGTTCGGTTCCTCCCGCATAGGCGTGCAGGTGGAGGTTGACCGTCGGCATCAGGTCACGGAGATCAGCGTCCAGCTCGTCCGGCCTGCCGGCGGCGAGCAGCCGGAGGGCATGGACGCGGCGGTCGTCGACGGTCATCGCCACCTGGTCCGGCGCGAGATCCTCGGGAGCCGGGTCCTCGGACGCCGGGTCCTCGGGCGTCGGTTCGTCTGGCAGCACCGCGCGCAGCCGGTCGGCGAGGATGGTGACCGCGGCGTCGATCTGCTCGATGGTGGCAGCACGGACCATGAATGAGGCCATCCCGTGCTTCTCGCCCCTCAGCTTCTTCGCGAACCGCGCTCGCCGTGCCTTCTCCTCCCTGGCCCGCGCGACCTCCGGCGCGGCCGCGGCGTCGACGTGCCGTGCCTCCTGGGCGCTTGCGGGTCGAGCCGGTCGACGGAGTGCACGACCGCCCACTGGTACGCCGCTCGCAACAAGCCGACCTCCGCACGACGGGCGGTCTCGGCGCAGTCGTCGGCGAAGTCGAGGAGGTCCTCCTCGCTCACCACCTCGAGCGCCTGCTGCGCTCCGAGTGCTCCCGTGCCGACCATGGGACAAGTCCACCACCGGGCACCGACAGTCCGGCCCCGGAATCCTGTGGAGAAGTGGCCCCTCGGGTCACGGTCGGGTCACGAGACCGAGAGGGCCTCCACAGGGAGCGCACGGGTCGTCGCGGCCTGGGGGTGGCGCACGGTCAGCAGCGCCCAGGTGACCGCGGCCGAGACCACCGCCGCACCGAGCAGGTGCAGGCCCACGAGCACCACCGGCAGGTCGGTGAAGTACTGCACGAAGCCGACCGCACCCTGGGCCAGCTCGACGGCGAGCAGCCAGCGGGCGGCGCGGCGTGCCTGCGCGGGCGCGCCGACCGCCCGCAGGGCGAAGAGCAGGCCGATGGTGAGGCCGAGCAGGAGGAAGACGGCGTCGGCGTGCAGCTGGCTGACCTGCAGCGGGTCCAGGCCGGTGCGCACGGAGTCCTCGTCCCCGGCGTGGGGGCCCGATCCGGTCACGACCGTGCCGATCCAGAGCACGGCCCACGCTGCGGCGAACGTCGACCAGGCCAGGCCGACGAGTGGGCCGCGGACCGGTGGCCCGACCGGGGCCAGGGTCAGCTGGAGGAAGCGCACCGAGAGACCGATGATCGCCAGGGAGCAGAGCAGGTGGAGCGAGACCACCCACGGGTTGAGGTCGGTCAGGACCGTGATGCCGCCGATCACCGCCTGGGCCGGGATGCCGGCGGCCAGGAGCGCGGCGAGCCGGGTGAGGTCGCTGCGGCCCGTGCGCCAGGCCGCCAGGAAGGTCGCGACGGCGATCGCCACCAGCACGAAGGTGAGCATCCGGTTGCCGAACTCGATCGCCTCGTGGAGGTCGAGCTCGCCGTGGGGGACGTAGGAGTCCTCGTGGCACCGGGGCCAGGTCGGGCAGCCGAGGCCCGACCCGGTCAGCCGGACGGCGCCGCCGGTGACGACGAGGACGCAGTTGGCCACCAGCGTCGCCCAGCCCAGGGGACGCACCCACCGGACCGCGTCCTCGGTCGTGAACCGCACAGTCCTCACTCCCACTTGAACGTCCGGGCGGTCAGCGCCGTGCCGACCACCGCCCAGGCCAGCAACGTGAGCATCGCCACGGGGGCCAGCTGCCCGTCGGCCAGCGCCGCGCGCATGCCACCGCCGAGCGCGCCGGACGGCAGCCACCGCACGACGTCGCCGAAGGAGCCGTACGCCGAGGCGGGCAGCACCACCGCGCCGCCGGCCATCAGCAGCAGGTAGACCAGGTTGGCCGCGGCGAGGGTCGCCTCGGCCCGCAGCGCGCCGGCCAGGGCGAGACCCAGGCTCGCGAAGGCCGCCGTGCCGAGGAGCCCGACGAGGACGGCGCCGAGCGCCCCGAGTCCGCCACCCGCCGGGTCCCACCCCATGGCCAGCGCCACGGCGGAGATCACGGCCACCTGCAGCACCTCGACGACCAGGAGTGCACCGACCTTGCCCACGAGCAGGCCGGAGCGAGGGAGCGGCGAGCTGCCGAGCCGCTTGAGGACGCCGTACCGGCGCTCGAACCCGGTGGCGATGGCGAGGGACGTGAACGCCGTGGACATGACAGCGAGGGCCAGGACTCCCGGCGTGAACACGTCGATGGCCCGCTCGTCGAGCTCGAGCCCGATCCGGTCGGCGCCCTGCACGGCCCCGACCAGGACGATGACGGGGATGACGACGGCGAGCAGGAGCTGCTCGCCGTTGCGCAGCATCAGCCGCGCCTCCATGCCTGCCTGGGCCAGGACCTGGCGGTGGAACGGTGCGGCGCCGGGCCGCGGTGTCCAGTCGGTCGCGCTCATGCCTCGAGCCCCCGTCCGGTGAGCTCCAGGAAGACGTCCTCGAGGTTGCGCTGGCCGAGCGTGAGGGACTCCGGCAGGACGCCCTGTGCCTCGCACCAGCCGGAGACCCGGGCGAGCGTCGAGGCGTCGGCCGGGCCGGTCACCAGGAGGCTCACCTCGTCGAGGAGGGTGACCTCGATCTGCTCCCCGAGCGCGGCCCGCAGCGACTCCGGTGCGCCGGGCGGGAAGGGCCGCGACACCACCAGCCGGATGGTCGCCACGGTGCCTCCCCGGGTGAGCTGGAGCGGCGACCCCGAGGCGATCAGACGGCCCCGGTCGATGATGTGGATCCGGTCGGCGAGCCGCTCGGCCTCGTCCATGTAGTGCGTGGTGAGCACGACGGTGACGCCCGCGTCGCGCAGCTCCCCGAGCAGGTCCCAGGTCGTACGCCGCGACTGCGGGTCCATGCCGGCGGTCGGCTCGTCGACGAAGACGATCTCCGGTCGGCCGACCAGCGCCATCGCCAGCCCCAGGCGCTGCTGCTGCCCGCCGGAGAGCCGGCGGTACGGCGTCCGGCCGCAGTCGGCGAGGCCGAGCCGGTCGGCGAGCACCTCGACCTCCATCGGGTGGGCGTGCAGCCGGGCGACGTGGCGCAGCATCTCCATGGCGCGGACCCCGCTCCAGGCGCCGCCGCCCTGGAGCATCACGCCGATGCGGGGGAGCAGGCGTCGGCGGTCGCGGACCGGGTCCAGGCCCAGCACCCGCACGGTGCCGCGCTGCGGCCGGCGGTAGCCCTCGCAGGTCTCCAGCGTCGTGGTCTTGCCCGCGCCGTTGGGGCCCAGGACGGCGGTGATGGAGCCACGGTCGACCACCAGGGACAGCTCGTCCACGGCGACCTTGTCGCCGTACCGCATCACCAGGCCGTCGACGGCGACTGCTGGAGCGGCGTCGGACACCGCACCAGTCTAGGGAGACCCGCGGGTGGACCGACCGCGAGGTGGCGCCGGGGCGGTCTCCTATGGTTCGTGCCGTGAACTCCGTCGTCCTCGCCGCGGTGCTGGTGCCCACCGTCGTGGCGATGGTCCTCGTGGCGGTGCACCTGGTGCGCGACGAGACCGCGGGGGACCCGACGTTCCTGGTGCTCGCGGTCGTGGAGGTCGCGCTCGTCGTCCAGGCCGTCGTCGGCTGCGTGGCCCTGGCCGGCACCGAGCGCGACATCAGCGGCGTGACCTTCGTGAGCTACCTGCTCTCGGTGGTGCTCGTCCTCCCGATCGGTGCGTTCTGGTCGCTCGCCGAGCGCAGCCGTGCCGGCACGGCGGTGCTCCTGGTGGCCCTGCTCACCGTGGTCGCCCTCGAGGTGCGGCTGCAGTCCCTGTGGAGCACCGGTGGCTGAGCGCCGGCTGGCACTCTCCGACGGCTACGGCCGGGTGCTGGTCGCCGTGTACGCCGTGTTCGCCGTCGCGGCCACCGGCCGGTCGCTCGTCCAGCTGGGCACGGACGCGGGGCGCGCGCCTGTGGCGTACTCGCTCTCGCTCCTGGCCGCCGTGGTCTACCTCGTGGCGACCACCTGCCTGCTCGTCGGCGGTCGGCGCGGGTGGCTGGTCGCCCTCGCCGCGGTGAGCGTCGAGGCGGTGGGGGTGCTGGTCGTGGGCACGCTGTCGTACGTCGCGACCGACCTCTTCCCCGACCGCACCGTCTGGTCGCACTTCGGTCAGGGGTATGCCTTCCTCCCGCTCCTGCTCCCGGTCGTCGGCCTGGCCTGGCTGAGACACACGTCACCGTCCCGCTCGAGGTAAGGCGAGCCTTCCTTGAAGGGCGCCGACCAATAACGCCACACTGGTGTTGTGGAATTGGACGGAGCCCGGCCGGGCGGTGACCAGACGACGCGTCAGCGCGTCGCCCGGTCGATCCTGGTCGAAGGCCCGTCGACCGCCGCGGCGCTCGCCCAGCGGCTCTCGCTGACGCCCGCCGCCGTGCGTCGCCACCTCGACCAGCTCGTCGACGAGGGCGCGGTCGAGGCGCGGGAGCCCCGCAGCGTGGCCAGCCGCGGTCGCGGCAGGCCGGCGAAGGTCTTCGCGCTCACCGAGCTGGGCCGCGAGGGCTTCGACCAGCAGTACGACGACCTCGCCGTCCAGGCGCTCCGCTTCCTGCGCGAGACCGGCGGCGACGACGCGGTCCGGGAATTCGCGCACCGTCGCGTGGCGTTCATCCAGGAGCGGTTCGGCTCGGTCGCCGAGCAGCACCCCGAGCTCAGCCCGGCGGAGGTCCTCGCCCGCGTCCTCACCGACGAGGGCTACGCGGCCGCCGTCCGAGACGTGCCGGTCGGGGAGCAGCTGTGCCAGCAGCACTGCCCGGTCAGCCACGTCGCCCACGAGTTCCCCCAGCTGTGCGAGGCCGAGACCGAGGCGATCGCCGAGGTGCTCGGCAGCCACGTGCAGCGGCTCGCGACGATCGCCCACGGCGACGGGGTCTGCACCACCTGCATCCCGACCGTCACCAGCAGCACGAGCACCGCCAGCAGCACCAGCACCACCGCCAGCACGACCACCAAGGAGAAGGAGCGGGTCACCTCATGACCTCCATCGAGGAGCTCAACCCCGAGCTCAAGGGCATCGGTCGCTACGAGTTCGGCTGGGCCGACTCCGACGTTGCCGGTTCGGCCGCCAAGCGTGGTCTCAACGAGGACGTCGTCCGCGACATCTCCTCGAAGAAGAGCGAGCCGCAGTGGATGCTCGACCTGCGCCTGAAGGGCCTCAAGCTCTTCGGCCGCAAGCCGATGCCGACCTGGGGCTCCGACCTCGGCGGGATCGACTTCGACAACATCAAGTACTTCGTCCGGTCGAGCGAGAAGCAGGCCGCGACCTGGGACGACCTGCCCGAGGAGATCAAGAACACCTACGACCGGCTCGGCATCCCGGAGGCGGAGAAGCAGCGCCTGGTCTCCGGTGTCGCGGCGCAGTACGAGTCCGAGGTCGTCTACCACTCGATCCGCGAGGACCTCGAGGCGCAGGGCGTGCTCTTCCTCGACACCGACACCGCGCTCAAGGAGCACCCGGAGCTCTTCAAGGAGTACTTCGGCACGGTGATCCCGGTGGGCGACAACAAGTTCGCCGCGCTGAACACCTCGGTCTGGTCGGGCGGCTCCTTCATCTACGTCCCCAAGGGCGTGCACGTCGACATCCCGCTGCAGGCCTACTTCCGGATCAACACCGAGAACATGGGCCAGTTCGAGCGGACGCTGATCATCGTCGACGAGGACGCCTACGTGCACTACGTCGAGGGCTGCACCGCGCCGATCTACTCCTCCGACTCGCTGCACTCCGCGGTCGTCGAGATCATCGTGAAGAAGGGCGGCCGCTGCCGCTACACGACCATCCAGAACTGGTCGAACAACGTCTACAACCTCGTCACCAAGCGGGCCGTCTGCGAGGCCGGCGCGACGATGGAGTGGGTCGACGGCAACATCGGCTCCAAGGTGACGATGAAGTACCCGGCGGTCTACCTCATGGGCGAGCACGCCAAGGGCGAGACGCTGTCGATCGCCTTCGCCGGCGAGGGCCAGCACCAGGACGCCGGTGCCAAGATGGTGCACGCCGCGCCGCACACGTCGAGCTCCATCCTGAGCAAGTCGGTGGCGCGCGGCGGCGGGCGGACGTCGTACCGCGGCCTGATCCAGGTCAACGAGGGCGCCTACGGCTCGAAGTCGAACGTGCTGTGCGACGCCCTCCTGGTCGACCAGATCTCCCGGTCCGACACCTACCCGTACGTCGACATCCGCGAGGACGACGTGTCGATGGGCCACGAGGCGAGCGTCTCGAAGGTCTCCGACGACCAGCTCTTCTACCTGATGTCGCGCGGCATGGAGGAGGACGAGGCCATGGCGATGATCGTCCGCGGCTTCGTGGAGCCGATCGCCAAGGAGCTGCCGATGGAGTACGCCCTCGAGCTCAACCGCCTGATCGAGCTCCAGATGGAGGGCGCGGTCGGCTGATCGCCGCCTCCCGTCCTTCCCGCCGACCGTAGAGAGACAGACGCAGTGACCGTGACCGACACCGCCCGCGACAGCGTCGCGAGCGCCCTCGAGCAGGACCGGCTCGAGTCCCACCTCAACCCGCCGCCGTCCTACGACCTGGCCGACCACCCGGTGCCCACCGGGCGCGAGGAGATCTGGCGGTTCACGCCGCTCAAGCGCCTGCGCGGGATCCTCGACGGTGAGGCCTCCGACAAGCGACTGACCCGTGAGGCGAGCCTGCCCGACGGCGTGACCCTCTCCGAGATCACCGCCGAGCAGGCCCGCGAGCTCGGCGAGCTGGCGCCGAACGACCGGCCGGCCGCCCTCGCGATCGCGAACGCCGGCGGCGCCGTGCTGCTGGACGTCCCGGCCGAGCTCGAGGCCAGCGAGCCGGTGGTCATCACGCTCACCGGCGAGTCGGTCGACGACCTCGTGTGGGGCCACCTCGTCGTCCGGGTCGGCCGCTTCGCGAAGGCCACGATCGTGCTGCAGCACACCGGCTCGGCCCGGTACTGCGCCACGACCACCGTCGTGGTCGGCGACGGCGCGGACGTCAACGTGGTCTCGCTCCAGGAGTGGGACGACGACGCCGTGCACCTCGGTCGCGACGCGATCCGGGTCGGGCGCGACGCCTCGGTCAAGCACACCTCGATCAGCTTCGGCGGCGACGTCGTGCGCATGCACGCCAACGTCGAGTACGACGGCCCCGGCGGCTCCGCCGAGCTCCTCGGCCTCTACTTCGCCGACGCGGGCCAGCACCTCGAGCACCGGCTCTTCGCCGACCACAACCAGCCCCGCACCAAGTCCAACGTGATCTACAAGGGCGCGCTGCAGGGCGAGGGTGCCCGCACGGTCTGGATCGGCAACGTGCTCATCCGCAAGGTCGCCGAGGGCATCGAGACCTACGAGGAGAACCGCAACCTGGTGCTCACCGACGGCTGCCAGGCCGACTCGGTGCCCAACCTCGAGATCGAGACCGGCGAGATCGAGGGCGCGGGCCACGCGTCCGCGACCGCCCGCTTCGACGACGAGCAGCTGTTCTACCTCCGCTCGCGCGGCGTCTCCGACGCCGAGGCGCGCCGCCTGGTGCTGCACGGCTTCTTCCAGGACCTCATCCGGAAGGTCGGCGTGCCCTCCCTCGAGGAGCGGCTCGCGCAGACCGTCGAGGCCGAGCTGGCCAAGAACGTGCTCGACGCCCTTGCGCCGGTGAGCGCCTCGTGAGCTTCCAGCGCGCCTGCGCGGCGGCCGACGTCCCCACCGACGAGGCGCTCGGCGTCACCGTCGGGCGCTACGACGTGGCGATCGCCCGCGACGGCGACGACTTCTACGCCGTGCAGGACCTCTGCTCCCACGCCGCCGTCGCCCTGAGCGAGGGCGAGGTGGCGGACTGCGCGGTCGAGTGCTGGCTGCACGGCTCGCGCTTCGACCTGCGCAGCGGCAAGCCCACCGGCCTCCCGGCCACCGAACCTGTCGCGACCTTCCCCGTGGAGGTCCGCGACGACGCAGACGGGACCACTGCGGTCTACGTCGACACCACCACCACCCTGAACGGAGTCACCCCCTCATGAGCGAGCTCGTCATCAAGGACCTGCAGGTGTCCGTGGACACCGAGGACGGTCCCAAGGAGATCCTCAAGGGCGTCACCCTCACGATCAAGGACGGCGAGACCCACGCGATCATGGGGCCCAACGGCTCCGGCAAGTCGACGCTGGCCTACTCGATCGCAGGACACCCGAAGTACACGATCACCGGCGGCACCGTCACCCTCGACGGCGAGGACGTCCTCGCGATGTCGGTCGACGAGCGGGCGCGCGCCGGCGTCTTCCTGGCGATGCAGTACCCCGTCGAGGTGCCCGGCGTCTCGGTGGCCAACTTCCTGCGGACCGCCAAGACCGCCGTCGACGGCGAGGCGCCGAAGCTGCGCACGTGGGTCAAGGACGTCAACGGCGCGCTCGAGCGGCTCAACCTCGACGCGACCTTCTCGCAGCGCTCGGTCAACGAGGGCTTCTCCGGCGGCGAGAAGAAGCGCCACGAGATCGCCCAGCTCGAGCTGCTCGACCCGAAGGTCGCGATCCTGGACGAGACCGACTCCGGCCTCGACATCGACGCGCTGAAGATCGTCTCCGAGGGCGTCAACCGCTTCCGCCAGCAGGAGGGCAAGGGCGTCCTGCTGATCACGCACTACACCCGCATCCTGCGCTACATCAAGCCCGACTACGTCCACGTCTTCGTCAACGGCAAGATCGCCGAGCAGGGCGGCCCCGAGCTGGCCGACCAGCTCGAGGCCGAGGGCTACGACAAGTACCTGAAGGCCCAGGTCTGAGCATGCTGCCCGGACTCCTCCCCGAGCTGGAGGTCATCCGCAAGGACTTCCCGATCCTCGAGCGCACGCTCGCGGGCGGGCTGCCGCTGGTGTACCTCGACAGCGCCAACACCTCGCAGAAGCCGCAGTGCGTGATCGACGCGATGGTCGACCACCTCGAGCGGCACAACGCGAACGTCGCGCGCGCCATGCACCAGCTCGGGGCGGAGTCCTCCGAGGCGTTCGAGAACGCCCGGGACGTCGTCGCCCGCTTCATCGGCGCGCCCAGCCGGGACGAGGTGATCTTCACCAAGAACGCCTCCGAGGCGCTCAACCTCGTCGCGCACACGATGGCGTGGGCCACCGGCGACCTCGCCGTCGGCGAGGGCGACGAGGTGGTCATCACCGAGATGGAGCACCACTCCAACATCGTCCCGTGGCAGCTGCTCACCGAGCGCACGGGCGCCACGCTGCGCTGGTTCGGCCTCACCGACGAGGGCACGCTCGACCTGTCGGACATCGACGAGCTGATCACCGAGCGGACCAAGGTCGTCTCGCTGACCTGGGTGTCGAACATGCTCGGCACGATCAACCCGGTCGCCGAGATCGCCCGACGGGCCCACGAGGTCGGCGCGGTCGTCGTGGTCGACGCCTCGCAGGCGGCCCCGCAGCTGCCCGTCGACGTCGTCGAGTGCGGCGCCGACGTGCTGGTCTTCACCGGCCACAAGGTCGTCGGCCCGACCGGCATCGGCGTCCTGTGGGGCCGGCGCGCGCTGCTCGAGCAGCTGCCGCCGTTCCTCGGCGGCGGCGAGATGATCGAGACGGTCCGCATGGAGCGCTCGACGTACGCCGGGATCCCGCACAAGTTCGAGGCCGGCACGCCGCCGATCGTCGAGGCCGTGGGCCTCGGTGCGGCGCTGGAGTACCTCGCCCACATCGGCCTGGACAACATCCACCGCCACGAGCAGGCGATCACCGGGTACGCCCTCGAGGGCCTGGCCACCGTGCCCGGCCTCCGGGTGCTCGGCCCGGTCGACGCGACGCAGCGCGGGGGAGCGGTGGCCTTCGAGATCGACGGCGTCCACCCCCACGACGTGGCCCAGGTGCTCGACTCGCGCGGCATCGCCGTCCGTGCCGGCCACCACTGCGCGCGGCCGGCGCACGCCCGCTTCGGCGTGCAGAGCTCGACCCGCATGTCGTCGTACCTCTACACCACGCCGGGGGAGATCGACGCGCTGGTCGAGGGCCTGCACGCCACCCGCTCCTACTTCAAGCTGGGATGACGATGAGCAACGACCTCGACACGCTCTACCAGGAGATCATCCTGGACCACTACAAGAACCCGCACCACGCGGGCCTCCGCGAGCCCTACGAGGCCGAGGTGCACCACGTCAACCCGACGTGTGGCGACGAGGTGACGCTCCGCGTGCACGTCGCCGACGGGCGGGTCGAGGACGTCTCGTACGACGCCGTGGGCTGCTCGATCTCCCAGGCCTCGACCTCCGTCCTCGCCGACCTCGTCATCGGCAAGCCCGTCGAGGAGGCGATGGCGGTCCACCAGGAGTTCCTGACCCTCATGCAGGGCAAGGGGACGGTGGAGCCCGACGAGGAGGTGCTGGAGGACGGCATCGCCTTCGCGGGGGTCGCGAAGTTCCCCGCACGAGTCAAGTGCGCCCTGCTGGCCTGGATGGCCTGGAAGGACGCCACCGCCCGATCCCTGGAGGAGCAGCACTCATGACCGACCTCGAGAACACCGCCCAGCCCGACCACTCCGACCTCCCCGAGGTGCCCCAGGCGTCGGGTGCGGCGACCTCGACCGTGTCGCCCGAGGAGGTGACCGAGGCGATGAAGGACGTCGTCGACCCCGAGCTCGGCATCAACGTCGTCGACCTCGGCCTGGTCTACGACGTCCACGTCGACGAGTCCTCCAACGCCGTCATCGACATGACCCTCACCTCGGCGGCGTGCCCGCTGACCGACGTCATCCAGGACCAGACCAACCAGGCCCTCGAGGGCCTGGTCAACGACGTCGCCATCAACTGGGTCTGGATGCCGCCGTGGGGCCCGGACAAGATCACCGACGACGGGCGCGAGCAGCTGCGCGCGCTCGGCTTCAACGTCTGAGCCGCCCGTGGACGACGCCGCGGACCTGGACGGTCCGGACACCTCACCGGAGGTCGAGGCGTTCTGGGTGATCGCCCGCCGGCAGGCACGGCTCGAACGGATGCCGGGCTACTTCGGCCCCTCGGCGCTGGCGTCGCTCCCGCCGCCCGCGTGGTCCTTCGGCGCCACGCCGGAGCAGGCCGACGAGCTCGCGGAGCTCGTCGCCGCCGGCACGAAGACGGCGACGGCGAGCGCGGCGGAGGACTACGCGCTCGAGGGCGCGCCGCTGCCCGAGCCCGGCACGCTCGGCATCGTCCTCGACGGAGCCGGCCACCCGCGGGCACTGGTCGCGACGACCGAGGTCCGGGTGGTCCCGTTCGACCAGGTCGACGAGGAGCACGCCCGCGCCGAGGGCGAGGGCGACGTGACGCTCGCCTGGTGGCGTGAGCGCCACGAGGCGTTCTTCCGTGAGCACGACCCGCACGGCCGCGGGTTCCGACCGGACATGCCGGTGGTGCTGGAGCGGCTGCGCGTCCTGCACCCGAAGCCGCGGCGCCGGTGACCGACCGCGTCGTCCTCGTCCCGCAGGTCCGGGTCGCGCGGTGGGTGGCCAACTTCGAGGACCGGCACGGTGGCACGGTGCTCCGCGTCGAGGCCGGCGCGCTGGCCGGCGCGGCCGAGGACGGGTCGACCTTCCTGGCCCGGCTGCCGTTCGGTGCGCCGTACGACGCAGCGCCGGAGGCGGAGGCCCTGGCTGCTGCCGTCGTCGCGCCGTCGGACTGGGGGGTCCTGCTGGTGCGCAAGGGCGGCTTCGCGGTCGCGCGGCTGCAGGGCACGACCGTGACGGCCTCCAAGGTCGGCCAGCGCCACGTGCAGGGGCGCACGAAGGCCGGCGGGCAGTCGCAGCAGCGGTTCGCCCGACGCCGGCAGAACCAGGCGCGCCAGGCCTACGAGGCCGCCGCCGGGCACGCGGCCCGGATCCTCGAGGGCCTGCAGGGGCCGCTGGTCACCGGTGGTGACCGGTCCGCGGTCGAGGAGGTCCTGGGCGAGGGGCCGCTGGCAGGGCTCACCGTGGTCGGGCCGTGGCTCGCGGTGCCGGATCCGCGCCGGGCGGTCCTGGAGCAGGCGGTCCTGGACGCCTGCTGCGTCCAGGTCGAGGTCCGCAACGCCTGAGGCACGCCCGCGCGCCTGCGTGACGACACGCACGCCCGCGGCTAGCGTCCCGGTCATGTGGCAGCCCGAGCCGGGGTGGTTGGCGGTGCCCGGCGGCAGCGGTACCTCGACCGTCGGGGTCTGGCGCACGGTCGTCGGCGACCAGGCCGTGGTGGTCAAGCGCCTCGCCCGGCCGGTCGACGGCGACCCGCCGGAGCTCTCCGACCCGCGGCACCCGGCGTACTGGCGTCGCGGGGCCGACGTCCTCGCCGGCGGGCTGGTGGACGCCACGCCGGGCCTGCGCGCCTCCGGGCAGGCCGCTGTCGAGGAGGACGACGAGGGGATCACCCTCACCGAGGTGTGGGTGGAGGACGCCGCCAACAGCGGGCTGTTCGTCGCCCGGTCCCTCGGCCGCTTCGCCGGTACGACGCTGGGCGGGCCGGCCCTCGCCCGCGACCAGCTGCGGGTGCGGATGGCTCGGGTCGAGCGGGCGGGCGGCTGGCGGACCCTGGCGCGGACGACCGTGGCCGACGTGGCCGAGCACCTCTGGGGGCGGCGCACCGCGCTGCTGGCCGAGCTCGACGCGCTGCCGCAGGTCCCGCAGCACGGCGACCCCACCCCGGCGAACCTGCGCGGCCGCGACGGTGACGACGTGGTCGCGGTCGACTGGGGCTCCCTCGGCCACGGGCCGGTCGGGGCGGACCTGGGCTACTACTCGCTGCAGGCCCGCGAGGAGCTGGAGCCGCTGGTCGAGGCCTACCTCCTCGGCCTCCCGCCCGCCCTCGCGACGGCGGAGGAGGTGCGGCACGGCGCCCGGCTCACGGCCGTGCTCACGGCGCTCAACCGCGCCGAGTGGGCGTTGGCCCGGGTGGCCGGGGGAGAGGGCGCGCTCGCCGGCAAGTACCGGCACCCGGCGGTGGCACCCCACCTGCGGGCCCTGCAACGCCAGTTCCCCAGCATCGAGGCCCTGCTCGCGTCCTGACGGAGCAGCCGACCTCAGAGCTCGTCGGCGGCGAAGGTGTCGCACGCCTCCAGCGAGCCGGTCTCGTAGCCGGTCACGAACCACCGGACGCGCTGTGCGGCAGAGCCGTGGGTCCAGGTCTCCTCGGTCACCTGGCCTCGGGTCCGCTCCTGGATCCGGTCGTCGCCGATGGCCTCGGCCGCCGCGACCGCCTGCTCGACGTCCTCCCGCGTGAGCTCGGTGATGAGCACGGTGCCGTCGGCGTCCTCGGTGGTGGTGGCGGCGTGCGCCCACATCCCGGCATAGCAGTCGGCCTGCAGCTCCAGCCGCACGGCGTCGCTCCTCGGGCCCTGCTGGGTACGCACCCGGCTCATGGTCCCGAGCACGTTCTGGACGTGGTGGCCGTACTCGTGGGCGAGGACGTACGGCTCGACGAAGCCGCCGCCCGGCCCGCCGAGCTGCCGCTCGAGCACCGCGGCGAAGAAGGTGGTGTCGAGGTAGATCGACTCGTCCACCGGGCAGTAGAAGGGCCCCACGTCCGAGCTCGCCGAGCCGCAGCCGGTCTGCACCGACCCGGTGAATGTCACCAGGCGCCCCTGGGGCCGGAACCGCTGTCCGAGCTCGTCGGACCAGAAGTCGTGCAGCGAGTTCTCCACCGCGACCCGCGCGCAGTCGGCGTTGGTGTTGGCGTCGGCGCCGGTCCGGCACGCCGCGTAGCGGTCGGAGTCCGCCAGCCGGGTCGTGTCGTAGCCCGCCGCACCGAGGCCGGGCACACCTCCACCACCGCCGGCACCACCGCCGACGCACTGGGTCAGCACGAGGAAGAGGACGACGACCACGAGGCCACCGAGGCCGATGCCCCCGCCGGCGCGGACGCCACCGCTCCGCGGCATCCGGCCGCCGCCACCACGGAAGCCCCCGCCACGCCCGCGGCCGCCGCGACCCAGACCGCCACGTCCGGCGTGACCGATCCGCCCGGTGTCGAGCCGGGCCCTGGGGTTGAAGCGCATGCGTGACTCCTCGACGGTGGCTCCGCGTTTCGTGGAGGGCCCGTACCCACAACTAGACTGGGCCTCCTCATGATCACCGCCACCCAGCTGGAAGTCCGCGCGGGTGCGCGACTCCTCATGGAGAACGTCAGCTTCCGCGTCGCGGCCGGCGACAAGATCGGCCTCGTCGGCCGCAACGGCGCCGGCAAGACCACCCTCACCAAGATCCTCTCCGGAGAGGCGCAGCCCGCGTCGGGGACCGTCACGGCGACGAGCGAGGTGGGCTACCTCCCGCAGGACCCGCGCACCGGCGACCCCGAGGTCCTGGCCCGCGACCGGATCCTCTCCGCGCGCGGGCTCGACGCCGTCGTACGCCGGCTGCGGGACGCCGAGACGGCGATGGGCAGCGACGACCCGGCCGTCCGCGACAAGGCGATGCGCCGCTACGAGCGGGCCGACGCCGAGCTGCACGCCGGTGGCGGGTACGCCGCGGAGTCGGAGGCCGCGGTCATCGCCCACAGCCTCGGCATCGAGGACCGGATCCTCACCCAGCCGCTCAAGACCCTCTCCGGTGGCCAGCGGCGCCGGGTCGAGCTCGCCCGGATCCTCTTCTCCGGCGCCGAGATCCTCATCCTCGACGAGCCGACCAACCACCTCGACGCCGACTCCATCGTCTGGCTCCGGGACTTCCTCAAGGCCCACAAGGGCGGCTTCATCGTGATCAGCCACGACAACGGCCTGCTCGAGGAGACCGTCAACAAGGTGCTGCACCTCGACGCCAACCGGGGCGAGATCGACGTCTACAACATGGGCTGGCGCGACTACCTCGTCCAGCGCGAGACCGACGAGCGCCGGCGCAAGCGCGAGCGGCAGAACGCCGAGTCCAAGGCGAAGGCGCTGACCGAGCAGGCGAACAAGATGCGGGCCAAGGCCAGCAAGGCGTCGGCGGCACAGTCGATGCTCAAGCGCGCCGAGAAGATGGTCGCGGGCCTCGAGGGGGAGCGGCAGGCCGAGAAGGTCGCCCGGATCTCGTTCCCGAAGCCGGCGGCCTGCGGCAAGACGCCGCTCACGGCCCAGGAGCTCTCCAAGTCCTACGGCTCCCTGGAGGTCTTCACCGACGTCGACCTGGCCATCGACAAGGGCTCCCGCGTGGTCATCCTCGGGCTCAACGGCGCGGGCAAGACCACCATGCTGCGGATCCTGGCCGGCGTCGACCGCCCCGACACCGGCGCCGTGGTGCCCGGGCACGGGCTCAAGGTCGGCTACTACGCCCAGGAGCACGAGACCCTCGACACCGAGCGGACCGTGCTGGAGAACATGCAGAGCGCGGCCCCGCAGCTCACCGACACCGAGGCCCGGTCGGTGCTGGGCTCGTTCCTCTTCTCCGGGGAGGACGCCCACAAGCCCGCCAAGGTGCTCTCCGGCGGCGAGAAGACCCGGTTGGCCCTCGCCTCGCTCGTCGTCTCGAGCGCGAACGTGCTGCTGCTCGACGAGCCGACCAACAACCTCGATCCTGCCTCCCGCGAGGAGGTGCTGGCCGCGATCCGGTCCTACGAGGGCGCCATCGTGCTCGTCACCCACGACGAGGGTGCGGTGCGCGCGCTGGAGCCCGACCGCGTGCTGCTGCTGCCCGACGGCGACGAGGACCTCTGGAACGAGTCGTACGCCGACCTGGTCTCCCTCGCCTGAGCCGGGCTCCGGACCGGGCCGCGGTCGGCATGTCGGGGGACGTCTCTAGGCTCGCGCACATGCACACCGACCAGGACCTCGCCGCCGCCGGCCTCCACCTCCAGCTCACCGGCCCGGTGGCCACCATCACCCTCGACCGGCCCGACGTCCGCAACGCCCAGACGCCGGAGATGTGGCGGGCGCTCGCCGGCATCGGCGAGCGGCTGGCCGACGACGTACGGGTCGTCGTGGTCCGCGGCAACGGGGCGTCGTTCTCCGCCGGCCTCGACCGGAGCCTGCTCGACCCGACCGCCGGCGGTCGGACGGGGGAGTCGGTCCTCGACCTGGTCGACCTGTCCGACGAGGAGATGTCGGCGACCATCGACGCCTACCAGCGCGGGTTCACCTTCCTGCGCGACCCGAGGTTCGTCTCCGTCGCGGCGGTCCACGGCTACGCCATCGGCGCCGGCTTCCAGCTCGCGCTCGCCTGCGACCTGCGCGTCGTCTCGACCGACGCCCAGCTGTGCATGAAGGAGTCGGCCCTGGGCCTGGTCCCGGACCTCACGGGAACAAAGCCCCTCGTGGAGTGC
>NZ_JBNCOG010000019.1:0-81183 GCF_051280745.1 Nocardioides ureilyticus
CCCGCGGGCGCCCGCGGGACCCGGACGTGGCGGCCCGGGTCCTCGATGCCGCGCTCGAGGAGTACGGCGAGCGCGGCTGGGCCGGCTTCACGATGGACGCGGTCGCGCGCCGGGCAGGCGTCGGGAAGTCGACGGTCTACCTGCGCTGGCGCGACAAGGACGCCCTCCTCCTCGACGCCGTCGAGTCGCGGGCGGGCGGGATCGAGGCGGTCGACACGGGGACGCTGCGGGGCGACCTCGAGGCGCTGGCCACGAACCTGTTCCGGCACTACCTCGACCCGGCGGGGTGGGCCACCCTGCGGATGGTCGTCGACGCGGCCGGGTCACCGTCGACGCTCGGACGGCTGGGTGAGCGGGTCGCCCGACAGCACACCGATGCGGTGCTGCCGCTGCTGCAGCGGGCGGTCGAGCGGGGCGAGGCCCCGGTCGGCTTCCCGGCGACGACGCTGATGCTGTGCCTCTACGGCGCGGTCACGATGAACCGCATCCTGCTGCCGGGTGCGGACCGGCCGGTGGACGAGGTCGTCGTGCAGGCGCAGGTGGCCGACCTCGTCGACTTCGTGCTCACCGGCGCTGGCGTGTCCGGCCGACGCCCGGGCTGACCGACCGGCTCACGCCGAGGGGCACTCAGGCGACGACGTGCGGCGCGGGGCGCGGCGCGTCGAGCCGCGCCGGGTCGCCAGCCGCGAGCGCGCGGCCGACGAGGACCGCGACGGGGAGCGCGAGGGCGACCCAGGCGAGGAGGACGACCACGGCGACGAGGAGCATGTCTCCATCGTGGGGGTCGGCCCCGGGATTCCCCATGGCCCGTTCGAGTCATCTTCGCCGCCCGGACGGGTGTGCGACGGCGGGCGCCGGTCACTCGTAGCCGAGCACCTCCCGACGCCGCTCGCCCCAGGCGAGCGCGGAGGCGATGGCGTCCTCCAGCGACAGCTCGGCCTTCCAGTCCAGCAGTCGGTGCGCCTTGTCGACGTTCGCGAACGCACCGACCGCGTCACCGGGCCGGGGAGGCGCCTCGCCGAGCGGCACCTGCTCACCGAAGACCACCTCGAACGCCGCCACGAGCTCCCGGACGGTGACGCCCGTGCCCGTGCCGACGTTGATCACCGTGCTGGTGGCCTGCTCCTGCGCGAGCACGTCGTCGAACCGCTCCACGGCCCGGACGTGGGCACGTGCCAGGTCCCAGACGTGGACGTAGTCGCGGATGCCGGTGCCGTCGCGGGTGGGGTGTTCGACGCCGGTGATGGTGAACCGGTCCTTCTGCCCCCGGGCGGCCATCACCAGCTGCCCCAGCACGTGGGAGGGCTCGCGGGCGTAGATGCCGGTCTCGAGGTCCGGGTCGGAGCCGATCGGGTTGAAGTAGCGCAGGATGATCGCGCGCAGGTCGGTGGCGGCGGCCATGTCCTCGAGGACCTGCTCCATCATCCGCTTGGTCCGGGCGTACGGGGATCCGGGCGTCAGCGGGTCCTGCTCGGTCACCTCGAACGGCTGGCCGTCGCCCGAGGCGTCGGCACCCTTGGTGGCGTAGAGGCTGGCTGAGCTGGAGAAGAGCACCCGTCCGAGGCCGAGGCCGTCGAGCTCGTCGAAGAGCTCGAGCGACTTGGCGACGTTGTCGCGGTAGTACTCGTACGGCTGCTCGACCGACTCGGGCACGATGATGCGGGCCGCCATGTGGATCGTGGCCTCGAGGTCCGGGTGCTCCTCGGCGATCCGGCGGAGCAGGCTCCGGTCGGCGATGTCGCCCTCGTAGAAGACCCGGTCCCCGACGAAGGCGCGGGGGCCGGTGAGCAGCGAGTCGAGCACGACCGGGACATGGCCGGCCTGCTCCAACGCCTTGCACGTGATCGAGCCGATGTAGCCGGCGCCGCCGGTGACCAAGACCTTCATGGCACCACCCTAGGGCCGGGCGAGCCCTCCGGCGACGAGGCTCGACGAGGGCTCGACGAGGGCTCGACGAGGCCCAAGAGACCTCTCAGGCACATCCACGCCGTCCGCGCAAGCACGTCTGGACCGCTGGTCTGGACCAGCAATCCAGATCGGGTCCCTCGGCGGCCTCGACGGCCCCGATCAGGCCGGCGCGCGGTCGTCGGTGGGCGAGGCTCCCGGCGTCTCGTCCGTGGTGGGCGGGCCCGTCAGCGGCTCCCACGAAGAGACCGATCCTAGGAAAAGGCGCTGGTCAGCGGCCTTGAGCCGACGGCCGATCAGGACGGCGAGCGGCAGCGGCACGAGACACCACGCCACCAGCCCGACGATCACCCAGGTCACGCTTCGCATTGTCCTCGGAATCGCGGACCAGCGGGGGGCCATCCACGAAATCAGCAGGTAAAACCGGCGCGAACAACGGGGTCGGAGGTTTAACGCTCCACCAGCGGGTACAACGCCAGAGCCGGCATTCAGTGCTGGCAGAGGGCCAGGGACACGGCCCTCGCTGCAGATTCCGCCGACGGGCGCGGGTCCAGGCTCGGGGTGCGACCCACCGCCACCTGGGCGGAGCGAACCCGGACACAACCAACTCGTGGGGGAGTGCGTGTCGCATGACCATTGAATCGCTCAGGAGTGAGCGGGTGAGGCGTGGGGTGACCAGGCCGTCCCGAGCCCTCAAGTACCTGCCGACCACGGCCCTGGCGCTCGATGCGTTGGTGCTGCTCGGGGTCGGGGTCGCCGCGGCGATGGGTCGGGAGCGGATCAGCCTGTTCACGCCGTCGGTGGAGGTGTCCCACACGCTCGGGGTCGCCGGCCCGCTGATGCTGGGTGGGTGGCTGCTGACGATCGCGGCCCTCGGCGGCTACCGCACCAACGTCTTCGGTGCAGGGGTCGAGGAGTACAAGCGGGTCATCAACGCGAGCTTCGTGGCCGCGGGACTCGTCGGTGTCGGCTGCTACCTCGCCTCGTTCGAGCTCTCCCGCGGGTTCTTCCTCCTGGCCTTCGTCCTGGGCGTGGTGCTGCTGAGCGTCGAGCGGCTGCTGCTGCGGCGTGCCCTCCACCAGG
Organism: Nocardioides ureilyticus; assembly: GCF_051280745.1. Taxonomy (NCBI): domain Bacteria; kingdom Bacillati; phylum Actinomycetota; class Actinomycetes; order Propionibacteriales; family Nocardioidaceae; genus Nocardioides; species Nocardioides ureilyticus. The sequence continues at coordinate 2,989 of NZ_JBNCOG010000019.1, forward strand.
CTCGCCGCACCGGTGCGCTGCGGCAGAACGTCCTCATCGCCGGTTCACCGTCGTGCATCGACGAGATCGCCGGAGTCTTCCGCCGCGAGTCGTGGCTGGGCTACCAGATCCTCGGGGCCCTCGTGCCGGCCGACGAGCGGGTCGAGGAGACCGACTCCGGCGTCCCGGTGCTCGGGACCACCGACGCCGCCGTGGCGACCATCCTCGAGTCCGGGGCCGACATCGTCTTCCTCGCCGGCGGCGCGGTGACCTCGGCCGACGAGATGCGCACGCTGGTGTGGGAGCTCGAGAACGACCCGGTCCAGGTGGTCGTCGCCCCGAGCGTCACCGACGTCTCCCGCGAGCGCGTCCGGGTGCGTCCCGTCGGTGGCCTGCCGCTGATGCACATCGACCCGCCGCGCTCCATCGAGGCGACCCGACGGGCCAAGCGGCTCTTCGACATCGCCGGGTCGGCGGCCCTGCTGTTCCTCTTCGCGCCGATCTTCCTCTTCACCGCCCTCGCGATCTTCGTCCACGACCGCGGCCCGGTCCTCTTCCGGCAGACGCGCACCGGGCAGGACGGCCGCGAGTTCTCGTGCTTCAAGTTCCGGACGATGGTGGTCGACGCGGAGGCGCGCCTCGCCGAGCTCCACGCACAGCAGGGCTACCAGGAGGGTCTGTTCAAGATGAAGAACGACCCCCGGATCACCGGCCCGGGTGCGATCCTGCGCCGCTACTCCCTCGACGAGCTGCCGCAGCTCATCAACGTCCTGCGCGGCGACATGAGCCTCGTCGGACCTCGCCCGCCGCTGCCGCTGGAGGTGGAGAAGTACGACCCGGCCGCCCGTCGCCGCCTCCACGTCCGCCCCGGCATGACCGGACTGTGGCAGGTCTCCGGCCGCTCCGACCTCTCCTGGTCCGAGGCGATCCGGCTGGACCTCTACTACGTCGACAACTGGTCGATGGTGCAGGACCTCTCGATCCTCGCCAAGACCTTCGGGGCCGTCTTCGGCTCCCGCGGCGCCTACTGAGGCCGCACCCACACCCCACCCGGTGTCACAACCCCCCCAGGCTCCACCGACCCGGAAAGCTGTTGATTCCCATGACGTCCCTCCGCACCCGGCTGCTCGCACCGGTGACCGCCCTGGCGCTCTCGCTCGGCACGGTCGCCGCCACCGCACCACCCGCCGCGGCCGAGTCCGGCGGCCCGGACACCACCCTGGTCTCGGCCGCCGCCGACGGCGGACCCGCCGACGGGTGGGCCGACCGGCCCCAGATCAGCGGCAACGGCCGGTACGTCACCTTCGACTCGAACGCCACGAACCTGACGGGCGGCATCCCCTACCCCGAGCGCCGCGTCTACCGGCGCGACCTCACCACGGGCACCACCCAGCTCGTGAGCGCCACCTCCTCCGGGGCGCCGGCGAACGAGTGGAGCAGCTTCTCCTGGCCCTCCGACGACGGCAACCTGGTCGCCTTCGTCTCCGACCAGTTCGACCTGTCCACCCCCACCGCCCGGGCCCGCGCCGTCTACGTCCGGGACATGGCGGCAGGGACCACGGAGCTGGTCAGCGTCAGCTCCTCGGAGCAGCCCGCGAACGGCGCCTCGAGCCGGCCGATGATCTCCCCCGACGGCCGCTACGTCGCGTTCAGCTCCTACGCCAGCAACCTCACGCCGGAGGGCGGCAACGGCCAGGAGCAGGTCTTCCTCCGCGACCGGGCGGCGGGCACCACCACGCTCGTCAGCGTGGCCACCGACGGAGGCGTCGGCAACAAGCGCAGCTACCGCGGCATGGTGAGCGCCGACGGCCGCTTCGTCGCCTTCGGCTCCTTCGCCACCGACCTCGTCGGCGGCACCAACCCCGACGTCGAGAGCGTCTTCATCCGTGACCTGGCCGCCGGCACGACGCAGCGGGTCACCGTGCGCAGCGACGGGTCACCGGCGCCGATCGGCGGAGCCCGGCCCTACCTCTCCCCCGACGCGCGCTACGTCGTGCTCAACACCTACGACCCGCTCGTCAGCAGCGACACCGACACCTACAGCGACGTCTACGTCTGGGACCGGACCACCGGCGCCATGGAGCGGCAGACCGTCTCCACCACGGGTGGCGACAGCAACGGCGACAGCCTCCGCGGGTTCATCACCGACGACGGCCGCTACACCACCTTCAACAGCTTCGCGACCACGCTGACCGACAACGACCGCAACTCGTCCGGCGACGTGTTCCTGCGCGACCGATCGACCGGGAAGACCACCCTGCTGAGCCTGTCCTGGTTCGGCGGCGGCGCCGACGGCCAGTCGTTCCGGCCCGTGATGAGCAACGACGGATCGGTCGTCGCCTACCTCAGCGAGGCCCGCAACCTCGTCGAGGGCGACCGCTCGACGGACTGGCAGGTCTACGCCGTCACCACCGCCTCCGTCCCGACCACCGCGGACACGACCCCGGCGTCGGCCACCGTGACCTCGCCGGAGCAGGGCCAGGTCCTGCCCTCGCCGGTGACCCTCCGGGGCACCGCGACCGACGACCGCGCGGTCGACAAGGTCTTCGTCCAGGTCCGGAACAACGACACCGGCCTGTGGCTGCGCCCCGACGGCACCTGGGGATCCGGCGCCGTCCGGGTCCCGACCACCCTCGCGAACCGGTACGCCGCGAGCACCGGCTGGTCGGTCGAGCTGCCGCTGGAGCCCGGCAAGTACGGCTTCGAGGTGGTCGCGCTCGACGTGGCCGGGAACATCCCCTCGAACCGGCCGTGGACCGGGTTCACCGTCGGCACCGGCGAGACCGCCGACACCACCGCGCCGACGATCTCGGTCAGCACCCCGCAGGGCGGCCAGACCGTCCCCTCGCCGGTCACCTACTCCGGCACCGCGTCCGACGACCGGGGCGTCGACCGCGTCTTCGTCCAGGTCCGCGACAACAGCACCGGCCTGTGGCTGCGCCCCGACGGCACCTGGGGCGACGGCGCCCGACGCATCCCCGTCACCCTCGCCAACCCCGGCGCCACCACCACCGACTGGTCCATCGACCTCGCCCTCGACCCCGGCAAGTACGGCTCCGACGTCGTCGCCTTCGACGCCGCCAGCAACAAGTCCGACAAGCCCTGGACCGGCTTCACCGTCGGCACCGGCGAGACCGCCGACACCACCGCGCCGACGATCTCGGTCAGCACCCCGCAGGGCGGCCAGACCGTCCCCTCGCCGGTCACCTACTCCGGCACCGCGTCCGACGACCGGGGCGTCGACCGCGTCTTCGTCCAGGTCCGCGACAACAGCACCGGCCTGTGGCTGCGCCCCGACGGCACCTGGGGCGACGGCGCCCGACGCATCCCCGTCACCCTCGCCAACCCCGGCGCCACCACCACCGACTGGTCCATCGACCTCGCCCTCGACCCCGGCAAGTACGGCTCCGACGTCGTCGCCTTCGACGCCGCCGGCAACAAGTCCGACAAGCCCTGGACGTCGTTCAGCGTCGGCAGTGCCGACACCACGGCGCCGACGGTCAGCACCAGCAGCCCGGAGCAGGGCGCGACGGTCGGCAGCCCGGTGGCGTTCCGCGGCACCGCCTCCGACGACCAGGGCGTCGACCGCGTCTTCGTCCAGGTCCGCGACAACAGCACCGGCCTGTGGCTGCGCCCCGACGGCACCTGGGGCGACGGCGCCCGACGCATCCCCGTCACCCTCGCCAACCCCGGCGCCACCACCACCGACTGGTCCATCGACCTCGCCCTCGACCCCGGCAAGTACGGCTCCGACGTCGTCGCCTTCGACGCCGCCGGCAACAAGTCCGACAAGCCCTGGACGTCGTTCAGCGTCGCCGCGGGCTGACCAGCAGCATTGAGAAGGCACAGCCGCCTGCGCACGGGCGCGGCCGCCACCGCTCTGGTGGCGGCCGCGCTCACTGCGGCCTGCTCCACCGCCCACGACGACGCGCAAGGCGCTGAGAGCCACGGCCCACGCGACCCGCGGACCTGGCCGTACGCGCCGACCTCGATCTGGAACCACCCCCTCGGCGCCGAAGGCGAGCGGGTGCCGCTGCCCGTGGCGCCTCCGGAGCAGACGCTCGCGGTCGAGGAGGACCTCATCGTCATGGCACCCGACAGCCCCCCGCGGCCCCTGCTCGAGCACGACGCGGCCTGGTCGGGCCGGTCGCGCTGCGACTCGACCACCGGCCGTGTGCTGGCGCCCGCCGTACCGATCCCGGAGGGCTGGCACACCGACCCCGGGTACGTCGGGTCCACCCCGAACCACTCGGCGGCGATCCTCATGCCCGACGGCACCGTGCTGGAGACCCAGCCGTTGCACGTCTGCGCCGACGGGACCGTCGTCTCGCAGTACGCGCCCGAGGCGTGGCGCGAGGGCTCACTGCGCTCCGACGGCCGTGGGGCCCCCGGCTCGCACGGCGGCTCGGACCTCTCGGCGCTCGGCGGGACCATCCGGCTGGGCGAGTGGGTGCCCGGCGCAGAGGTGATCCCCCACGTGCTGAAGATCGAGCTGTGGGCCGACGAGTACCTCTCCCGCCACGCCGGTGGCCACCGCTGGCCGGCGTGGAACGCCGACCGCACGGTCTGGCGCTACGGCGGCCAGGAGCCGGAGGCCCAGATGGGCTCGCTGCTGGCCCTGCCGGTGGACTTCGACGTCGACGGGTTGGACTCGGAGCCGGCGCGGATCCTCGCCCGGACGCTGCAGGGCTACGGGGCGTACGTCGTCGACGACACCGCCCGGTCCACGGTGGCGTTCGCGACCGAGTGGGGTCCCCAGGGCCGGGTGATCGAGGAGTTCCGCGACGCGTGGGGCTTCGACCTCGCCGGCGACCTCGATGCGGCCTCCGGCGACCAGCGGCAGTTCCTCGAGGACCTGGTGGAGATCTACGGTGCTCTGGAGGTCGTCGCCGACAACGGCCCGAGCACCATCGGCGGCGCCGGCGAACGCCTGGCGCCGTGGGCCCCACCGCTGGAGTCGGCACCGTGAGCCGGCCCCCTGGACCGGCACAGCCGATCTGACCGAATCGAAGGAGACGAGAACCCCGTGCGCGTGCTCCATGTGAACAAGTTCCTCTACCGCCGTGGCGGCGCCGAGTCGTACATGCTCGACGTCGCCGAGCTGCAGCGCGCCGCCGGCGACGAGGTGTCGTTCTGGTCGATGGAGCACCCGGACAACCAGCCCGACCCGAACGCCGACACCTTCGCGCCGCGGATGGAGCTGAACCCGCCTCCCGAGGGCCTCCGCGGCCGGGTGACGTCGGCGGCAGGCGTGCTCTACCGGCCCTCCGCCCGGGCGGGGATCGAGCAGGTGCTGGACCGGGTCCGCCCCGACGTCGTGCACCTGCACAACATCTACCACCAGCTCTCCCCCTCGGTCCTGCGCCCGCTCGCCAAGCGGGGCATCCCCGCAGTGATGACGCTGCACGACTACAAGCTGGTCTGCCCGACGTACCAGTTCCTCGACCACGGGAAGATCTGCGAGGCCTGCCTGCCGCGCAAGTTCCACCAGGCGGCGGTCCGGCGCTGCAACCGGGGGTCGGCGTCGGGGAGCGTGCTCGCCTCGGTGGAGATGAGCCTGCACACCGCGCTCGGGGCGTACGGCGCGGTCGACGTGTTCATCTGCCCCAGCGCGTTCATGCAGCAGAAGATGGCCGAGGGCCGGGTCTACCCCGACCGGCTGGTGCACCTGCCGCACTTCGCCGACCTCACCGAGGTGGAGCCGGCCGAGCAGCCCGGCAACGGCATCCTCTTCGCCGGCCGGCTCTCCCACGAGAAGGGCGTCGACGTGCTCCTCGACGCGGTCGCCCGGCTGCCGCGCGAGCTGACGCTCACGATCGCCGGCGACGGCCCCGACCGACCCGCGCTCGAGCAGCGTGCGGCGGACCTCGGCCTCGGCGACCGGGTCCGCTTCCTGGGCCGGGTGGCCGGCCCGGAGGTGCACCGGCTGATGCGCGCCTCGGCCGTGGTCACCGTGCCGTCGCGGTGGTACGAGAACCAGCCGATGACGATCCTCGAGGCCTTCGGCACCGGACGCCCGGTCGTCACCACCGAGCTCGGCGGCCTGCCCGAGCTGATCGAGGACGGCGCCACGGGCCGGCTGGTGCCGCACGACGACGCCGCCGCGCTGGCCGAGGCGCTCGCCGACCTGGCGCTGGACCCCGCCCGCGCCCACCGGATGGGCGCGCTCGCCCGCGAGCGGGCCTCGGCGACCTTCGCCGTACCGGTCCACCTGGCGGGCCTGCGGGCGCTCTACGCCCGCGCCGCCGAGCGGAAGAGGGTCGCGGCATGAGCCTGCGCATCGCGATGCTCGGGACCCGAGGCCTGCCGGCGACGTTCGGCGGGATCGAGCACCACGTCGAGCAGGTGGGCCGCCGGCTCGTCGAGCGCGGCCACGAGGTCACGGTCTACTCCCAGCGCGGCTACAGCGGCCAGCGCGGGACCACCACGCACCACGGCATGACGGTCGTACAGGTCCCGTCGGTCGCCTCCCGCAGCCTCGAGGCCCTCGCGCACGCGGGCCTGTCCACGGTGGCCGCGATGCACGCCCGCCACGACGTCCTGCACTACCACGCCGTCGGCCCCGGCGTCGCCGCGCCGCTGCCCCGCGCCGTCTCGCACGCAGCCGTCGTGCAGACCATCCACGGCCTGGACGCGGAGCGGGACAAGTGGGGGCGTGGGGCGCGGGCGATGCTCCGCGGCGCGACGTGGCTCTCGGCGCGGGTCCCCCACCGCACCGTGACGGTGAGTGCAACCCTCAAGGACCACTACGCCGCCCGCTACGGCCGCGAGTGCACCTACATCCCCAACGGGACGAGCCCGCGGCCCCGGGCCGAGCTGTCCGCCGCGGCCCGCGACGCCGGGGTGGAGCCCGGCCGGTACGTGCTCTTCGTCGGCCGCCTGGTGCCCGAGAAGCGCCCCGACCTCCTCATCCGCGCCTGGGCGGACGTGCCCACCGACCTGCGGCTGGTCGTGGTCGGTGGCTCCAGCTACACCGACGAGTACGTCGAGGAGCTCCACGCCCTCGCCGCCGCCGACGACCGGGTGCTGATGCCGGGCTACGCGTTCGGCGACGAGCTCGACGGCTACTTCTCCAGCGCCGGCCTCTTCGTCCAGCCCTCGGCGCTCGAGGGCCTCCCGCTCACGCTCCTGGAGGCGGTCGGCAGCCGGCTGCCCTCGGTGGTCAGCGACATCCCGCCGCACCTCGAGGTGGTCGGCGGCGACCGCCCGGGCGCCCGGGTCTTCGCCACCGACGACCGCGCCGACCTGGTCCGCGCGCTCAGCACGGCGCTGGCCGACCTCGACGGCGAGCGGCGCGCCGCCGGCGTCCTGGCCGACGACGTGCTCGCCCGGTACGACTGGGACCGGTGCACCGACGAGCTGGAGCAGGTCTACCTGGCCGCGGCGGGCCGCCGGTCGGTCGGATGAGCCGGGAGTGAGCCAGGGATGAGCCAGCGATGAGCGGCGTCGTCAGCACCCCCACGGGGGGCGCACCGGCCAGCAGCGGCGCGGCCAGGACCGCGGGCCTGGGGCGCGACAGCGGCCGCACGGTGATCGGCACCGCGGTCACCACGCTGTGCAACTTCGTCCTGCTGGCAGCCATCGCCCGCGGCCTCGGCAACAGCGCGGTCGGGCTCTTCTCGATCGCCTTCGCGCTCCGGGCCATCCTCGTCCTCGTCTGCGGGCTCGGCATGCGGGTGGCGCTGACGAAGTTCGTCGCAGGCCACCGGGCTCGCGGCGACGGGGAGGGGCTGCGCGGCTCGGTCCTGCTCGGCGTCGCGCTGCCGACCGTCTGCGCGACCGTGCTCGGCGGTGCGCTGGCGCTGGCCGCGGGCCCGTTGGCGCGGGAGCTCTTCGACAATGCGGCCCTCGTCGTACCGCTGCGGCTGGTGGCACTGAGCCTGCCCTTCGCCGTGCTCATGGACACCTCGCTCGCGGCCACGCAGGGCTTCTCCTCGATGCGGGCCTACGCCGGCATCGGGCTCACCCTGGAGCCCCTGCTGCGCCTGGGCCTGGTGGTGGCTGCCATCGCCGCAGGCGCCGGCCTGGACGCCGTGACCGCCTCCCTGCCGGTGGCCAGCGCGGTGGCCAGCATGGCCGCGGTGGTGGCGCTGCGCCGGACCATGCGGCGGGTCTCCCCCGGCGTCCGCGTCCCGTGGGGCGAGCTGCTCCGGTTCGCCTCGGTCAGCTGGGTGGCCTCGCTGGCGACCCAGGGGCTGCTCTGGGCCGACGTCCTCATCCTCGGTGTGCTCGCCTCCGCGGAGGACGTCGGCGTCTACCAGGTCGCCACCCGGATCGTGCTCGCCGCGATGCTGATGATCACTCCGCTGACGACCGCGATGGCGCCCCGGGTGGCCCACGCCCACGAGCTCGGGGACCGCCGTGGTCTCTCCGAGCGCTACCTCGGCGTCGTGCGGTGGACCTGGCGGCTGACCGTGCCGCTCCTCGTGGGCGTCGTCGTCGTCCCGGGCGCCGCCCTCAGCGCGTTCGGCGGTGACTTCGAGGCGGGGATCGTGGTCATCCACGTGCTGGCCGTCGGCGCCGTCATCGAGGCCCTCGCCGCTCCCTCGGCGGTGGTCCTCAACCAGACCGGCCACAACCGCCTCAACATGATCATCAACGTCTCGGCGCTGGTCACCAACGTCGTGCTCAACATCGTGCTGGTGCCGCGCATCGGGATCGTCGGCGCGGCCATCGCGTGGTCGGTCGTGCTGCTGGTGCCCGGCCTGGTGCGCATCGTCGCCGTCCGCCGCCTGGCGGTGGACCGCTGGCCGTTCGGCCGGCCACAGGCCGTCTCGCTGGCCGGAGCCGCCCTCGGCGGCCTGGCGGTGCTGGCCGTCGACGACCTGCTGCCGTCCGCGTGGGCGCTCCGCCTGCTGCTGGCGGGGTTGATCGTGCTCGCCTGCTACCTCGCGGTCGTGCTGCCCTTCGGGCTCACGCGGACCGAGCGCCGGCAGCTGCGCTACCGGGGGCAGATGCTCAAGCGGACCGCCGCCACCCGGCTCCCCGTGCTGCGCAAGCTGCGCAACCGCTGGCACGTCCGCTCCCTCACCCTGGGCTCGGCGCGGATCGAGATCGAGCAGCTGATCAGCCCGTTCCGCTACGACGTCCTCGCCCGGGTCGACATCTTCCGCCTCATCCGGGACCACCCGGTGCCGGTCGAGCGGGACTTCCCGGCGTTCCTGGAGCTCGCGAACGCCAGCCGCTACCGGCTCTGGTTCGACGAGGTGCTCTCCGACGTGCTGGCCCTGCGCGGCGCGCCGCCGTCGGTGCGCGACAAGGTCTTCGAGCAGATGGTGATGCGCGGCGTCCAGCTCTACCGCAGCGTCGAGCGGCACGGGTTCGACCGGCGCCACCCGGTGACGGTCGCGCTGGTCCCGGCGGGGGTCTCCGTCGGGGGCCGGGCGCTGGCGGAGGACCGGTGGATCCCGATGGACGGCTGCCACCGCCTGGCGTTGATGTACCTCTCGGGCCGGCGCTGCATCGAGAGCAGCGACTACGTCATCGACCCGCTCGACCAGCGCCTGTACCACACCGCACGGATGGCGCGGGCCGAGCGGCTCGCGCGTGAGGAGCTGCTCGGCTTCTTCGCGGCCGGGCTCGCCGAGCCCGACGCCGGCGCCCCGCCGATCGGCTCGTGGGAGGAGCTGCTCGACCGGCTGCGCAACCCCGCGAACCGGGACCCCCTCGAGGCCTGGCCCGAGGCGGCCTGGCTGAGCCGGGGGTCGGGCGAAGGACAGGACGCGGAGTCAGGGCCAGACTGGCTCGAGGTCGACGAGCCCGGTGAGCAGCGCCCGGTCGTCGGCTAGCCGCTCGCGCAGCCACGCCTCCGAGCCCGGCGGCAGCGGCGCCTCGCCCGATCCCTGGACCAGCGCCTTGTGCGCGCGGTAGTCGGCCTGGTGGTGCGGCTCGAGCCCGAGGTGCGCGAAGGCCCGGGCCATCACCGCGGCCGGCTCGGCGAAGAGCCGCTCGCTCTGCAGCACGAGCACCTGCTCGGGTCCGAAGACCCGGTGCAGCCGCTCCAGCTGCGCGCCGTACCGGCTGCGGCCGAGGTAGCTGAAGTGCCGGTGCGCGAACGCCCGCTCCGCCACCGAGCCACGGGTCAGCCGCGCCTCCTCCTGCTCCAGCGCCGCCTGGAAGTCCAGCGTCTCGAAGCCGCGTGCGGTCTCGTACCGGTGGTGCGACCAGGCCCGCTGCACGGGGTCGCGCAGCACGAAGAAGACCCGGATGCCGGGGACGTCGGCGGCCATCCGGGCCGCCGCCTCGGGGTGGTAGGCGTAGTAGGGGCTGGACTCCCCCACCAGCGGCCGCCCGCCGAGGCGCCGCTCGAGCCGGTCGACGTACGACGTGGGCGGCAGGTGCCGCCGGAACCACGCCGGTCCGCGCTCGTAGTTGACGTCGTAGTAGCGGCAGCCCTTCTCGACCAGTCCCCTGAGCACCAGCGGGTGGTCGACGAGGTACTCGTCGAGCGAGGTGGTGCCGGCGCGCTTCGCTCCCACGATCGAGTACGCCGGGTACTCGCGCGGGCCGGGCACCAGCCGGGTCAGCTGCCGTCGGGCAAGGTGGCCGGCCCGCCGGGAGACCGGGGGCAGCAGCGAGCTGGTCACCGGCTGCCGACCGGGTCGTCCGCGGGGTCGTCCGCGGGGCTGGCCGCCGGCCGCGGGTCGACCGTGATCCGGCCGCGGGCCTCGGTGACGTGGACCAGGATCGCGGCGCACGGCATCAGCACCCACAGGAAGGTCACGTTGTCGATGAGGTTCTCGGCGACCGAGGCGATCACCACGCCGAGCGTGTAGGTGCCGAGGCCGGCGACGGTCGCCTGGGTGAGCGGCCCGGCGACCACGCCGGCGGCGGGGAGCGCGTCGCCCCGCGCGTCGGAGGTCTCCGGGCCAGGGTCGGGCCGCAGCCCGAGGAAGCCGAGGTAGCGGTGGAGCGGGGTGCCGCCGACGCGCAGGATGGCCCGGCCGGCGACCATCACCAGCTGCAGGAGGAACCACAGGTAGGCGGCGAGCCCGAGCACGCCGGTCTCGACCAGGGCCCGGACGTAGTCGTTGTGCGGCTCCTTGCCGGTGAGGACCACGGACTCGTCGGGGCCGAGGCCGAGCAGCGGCTCCTCCATCGACAGCGGGAGGAGCTGCTCCCAGTGGCCGAAGCGCCAGGCGAGCGAGCTCTCGTTGCGCGGCGGCGCGTTGCCCGGCTCGAGCGAGGTCAGCCGGTCGTTGACCGCCGGGACGAAGAGGACGACGAGCACCGCCGCGACGGCGGCACCGAGGACGAACCGGCGGCTGAGCAGCATGCCGACGCAGCCGAGGCCGATGAGGGCGGCGAACCAGGCGCCCCGGGTCTGGGTGCCGAGCAGCTCGACGGCGGCGAGGAGCAGCAGCGCCCCGGCGTACCACCGGACCCGGCCGCGGGAGCGGATGAACCACGCGGCGCTGACGATCACCAGCGGGACGAGGAAGTGCCCGTAGTTGTTGGAGAGGTAGAAGACCGACTTGAGCGCGGTGACGCCGTCCTTCTCGTGGGCGACCGGCACGCCGACCAGGCCGAGCAGCGGGAAGAGCAGCGGGACGACGTAGGCGAGCCCGAGCACCCCGAGGAGCCGGGCGGGGGTGAGCTTCCGGCGGTGCAGCAGCAGGTCGAGCACGAGGAACGCCGCGACGCCGGCGGCGAAGCGGAGCACCACCTGCGCGGCGCCGGTGATGTGCGGCGCGGCGAAGGCGCTGAGCGCCATGACCAGGAGCATGGCGAGCGCGGCGCGGACCAGGGGCACCCGGAGCCGGTCGGCGAGGTCGCCGCGGTTGAACCAGAGCCAGACGAGCGAGACGAGGAGCACCGCGCCGCCGAAGACGTCGGTCAGCGCGAGGCCGGCGCTGCGCGGGCCGGCCGCGAGGTCCAGGAGCGGGCGGGCCACGATCGCGCCGCAGGTGAAGACCGCGAACGAGCGCCACGCGGAGAGCCCGGCGGCGACCAGGACGACGACGGCGGTGACGCCCGCGGCCACGGTGACGATGTGGCTGGTGGTCGCCAGCAGCGTGACGGCGACCAGGGCGAGCGCCACCGCGAGGCCGACGCCCACGAGGCGGCCACGGGTGTCGGGCCCGCGGTCGGGGGCAGGGCCCGCCGGCGGGCCGGCTGCGGGTGCGACCTCAGTAGCCATAGCGGTGCCTCCTCGGCGCGGTGATCGCCGAGACCACCGCCTGGTCGCGGCGCGGCATCGCGGTCTGCCACTCGTCGTCCCGGCGCAGCTGCACCGGCCCCAGCCGGACGCGGTTGGGGTTGCCCGCCACGGCGTGCGACGCCGCCAGGTGCAGGCCGTCGCCGCGGACGAACGAGAGGTCGGCCTCGAGGCCCGCGTGTGCGGCGGCGCGGCCCAGCTCGCGGGCCGGGTCGGCGACGAGGTCCTCGTAGCGCACGACGAGCGGGTTGTCCGGGTCGTCGCGCCACAGGGCCGGGACCGAGGAGCTCGACTCCAGCCACATCAGGCCCGACTTCACCGGGGAGAACCGTTCCATCTCCTCCTCGTACCCACCGACCTGGTGGGAGGCGGCCTGCCGCTGCCAGGACCAGGCGACCGCCCGGGGGTCGCGGACCAGGTGCACGATCCGTACGTCGAGCAGCGGGCTGCGCTCGAGCAGCGCGCCGTAGGCGGGGAGCTTGGAGGAGTCGACGACCACCGACGCGCCGCTGACCTCCGCGACGGCCGTGATCAGGCGGCCGAGCACGTCGGCCAGCTCGTCGGCCTCGGCGCTCGGGCGACCGGCCAGCCACCACGGGACCCGGCGGGTGCGCACGAGCCGGGCGATCCGGCGGTCCAGCTCGTCGGCCTCCGCGGTCGTGGGGACGGAGCCGAAGACCATCTCGAACGCGGGCAGCCAGACCGGGCAGCTGCGGACCGGCTCCCGGCACCCGCAGTGGCCGTCCTCGACGAGCCCGCGCCGCAGGCCCAGCTTGATCTCGCCGGCGCTGACCGCGCCGGGGACGCTGCCGAGCGCGTTGCCCAGCAGGGTGGATCCGCTGCGGCCGCCGCCGGCGATGAGCACGACGGTGGTGCGGGCCTGTCGGGTCATGGGTCCTCGTCGTTCGTTGGCCGTGCGGGGGGCGGTGGCGAGCACCGTGGCCGGAGCGAGCGGGTGGACGGTTAGTCTAATCAGGCTCTCGCCCGGCGGACCCGCCGGAACCACGTGACGAAAGGCTCCGCCGCGATGACCGAGCTGTCCGACGCTGCCCGCCCGACGACCAGCCCCCTGCGCCGCTACTGGTGGATCCCGGCGCTGCTGGCGATCGCCGCGGGCGTCTCCGCGACGATCACGTCGGCTCCCGAGGGGTCGGTGACCTACGGCGTCATCAACACCCGCAGCGTCAGCAGCCTCCCGAACGACCGGCTCGACCTGATCAACGACGTCAGCACCGCCGCGGCGCTGCCGTCGGTGCTGGAGGAGCCGGCGGAGATCGCCGGGATGTCGGTGGACGAGCTGCGCGAGGCGATCAGCATCGAGCGGATCGGCGACACCACGCTGGCGCGGGTGACGTTCACCTCCGAGAACGAGGACACGGAGGTCGAGCGCGAGGTGATCACCGCCGTGGTCGGCGGGGCCACCGAGTTCCTCGCCCGGGCCTCGAGCAGCGGCGGCGGCGAGCCCAGCCCGCAGCTGGTGGCGGCCCGGGAGGCCGAGGAGGCCGCGTCGGCCGCGGTCGCCGAGGCGGTGGAGGAGAACTTCGGCATCGAGCCGACCCGTGAGTACGCCGTCCTGCAGAACCAGACGCTGTCGGCGAACGACCGGACGGCGGCCGAGCGGCGCGAGGCGGCACGCCGGCTGCGGACGACCTCCAAGCAGGCCCGCGCCTACGAGGAGCTGCTGCTCAACCAGCAGCGCGCCGAGACCACGGTCACCCGGCTCGAGGCGACCGAGGTCGACCGGGTGGCCCGCCAGGCCGACCTGGCCGCCGGCGTCCCGGTCTCCTTCGAGGGCGACGTCCCCTCCACCAACGACGTGACCGCCCGGGCTCGGCGGATCCTCGCCGCGGCCGCTGCCGGCGCCCTCCTGGGTGTGATCCTGGTCATCGCGATCGCCCGCACCCGCCGCCGCGACACCCCCGCCTGACCCGTCGAGGTGGCACCCCCGCACGGTCGACGTGGGACCGCGGCACGGTCGACGTGGCAGGCCAGCACGGTCGAGGTGGCACTCCTGCACGGTCGGTGGGACGGGGCCACCACCTGGGCCATGCCAGCTGCACCCTTCGGGTCGAAGTAGGCCGAATCGAGACCCAATGCTGGTTTGGGGCGGCCGAGGACTGGGTATGGCGGCGCGCCACCCCCTAGCGTGTGGGCGTCGCATGTCCCTGACTCGGAAGGACCCCCATGCGCTCCCTCCCCCACGTCCTGGTCACCCTGACCGCGACCGCGTCCCTCTTCGCGGCGACGCCGGCCCCCGCCGGCGCCGCGAACGACTCGCTCACCGTGACGGCACAGGCCACCTCGGGCCAGGCCGCCGCGCGGACCTCGGCGCCGGCCGGCCGGGTCGCGCTGACCTGGGCGCCGACGTACATGGCGAACGACCACCACTACACCCGGCGTGAGGCCCGCAGGCTGGCCCGGCAGTTCGACCTGATCGCCGGCATGCCCATCGCGTTCCAGGACCACGTCTCCGCGATGCGCCGGGCGAACCGGCACCTGGACCTGATCGCCTACTCCAACGCCACCCTGGCCGCGCCGACCGAGGTGCGCGGGCTGCCGGAGTCGGCGTTCGCCCACGACACCGCCGGCCGCCGGATCACGGCCAACGGCTGGGGCACCTTCTTGATGGAGTCCTCCAGCCAGGCCTGGCGCGACGCCGCGGTGCGCCAGTGCGACCAGCGCTCCGACCTCGGCGGGTACGACGGGTGCCTGGTCGACATGCTGACCCTCGGCATCTTCTCGAAGAACTTCGTGACGGCCCTCCCGGTCGTGCCCGGCACCGGTCGCACCTACACCCAGGCGGAGTACCGCACCCAGATGGCGCAGCTCTCGGACGTCTACTCCCGCCAGCAGCCCGGCTTGATCCTCGTGGGCAACGCGGTGGAGAACAGCTACCGCTACTGGCAGTCCGACGTCCCGTCCCGGCCGCTGGCGACCGGCATGCCCGGTGCCCAGATGGAGGACTTCCTCCGCGGCGCGCACGACTCGGTCACCGACCTCCCCCGGGGCGGCGAGTGGCGCCGCAACGTCCGGGTCATCAAGGACCTGGAGCGGCACGGGGTCACCGGCCTGTTCACGACGAAGCTGTGGGTCGGCGCGTCGACGAAGCAGGTCAAGCGGTGGCAGGCCTACGCCATCTCCTCGTTCCTCATGGGCGCCGACGGCAACTCCTACCTCGCCTTCACCCGCTCCCGCGACCAGGCCGGCGCCACGGCCCGCAACGCGCCGTACAGCATGCCGCGGTCGATCGGTACGCCGAAGGGGAAGATGCGCCGCACCGGCTCGGGCGCCTGGAAGCGTGCGTTCACGGGCGGCGTCTCGGTCGTGAACCCGACCGGCCGCGCGCGGGTCGTCCGCCTCGGCAAGCCGCACCGGACCCTCGACGGCAAGATCGTGCGGAAGATCCGGCTGCGCCCGCGGACCGGGGACGTGCTGGTCCGCACCCGCTGAGAGCCGGCGCGTCCGGCAGACTGCGCGCATGCCCAGCGCACTCATCACCGGCATCACCGGCCAGGACGGCCTCTACCTCGCCGAGCTCCTGCTCGCCAAGGGGTACGACGTCCACGGGCTCGTGCGCGGGCAGAACAACCCCAAGCGCGACCTGGTCACCGACCTGGTGCCGGACGTCCAGCTCCACTTCGGTGACCTCACCGACATGTCGAGCCTGATCCGCGCGCTGCGCGAGTCGGACCCGGACGAGGTGTACAACCTGGGAGCGGTCTCGTTCGTCGCCTACTCCTGGGAGAACGCCCACCTCACCACCGACGTGACGGCCACGGGCGTGCTGAACCTGCTGGAGGCGGTGCGGCTCCACGTCGGCAGCGACGTGGACCGCGTCCGCTTCTACCAGGCCTCGAGCTCGGAGATGTTCGGGAAGGTGCAGGAGACGCCGCAGCACGAGGGCACCCTGCTCTGGCCCCGGTCGCCGTACGGCGTGGCCAAGGTCTACGGCCACCACATGACGATCAACTACCGCGAGTCCTACGGCATGCACGCCTCGTCGGGGATCCTCTTCAACCACGAGTCGCCGCGACGCGGGCCGGAGTTCGTGACCCGCAAGATCAGCCAGGCGGTCGCCCGGATCAGCCTCGGGCTGCAGGACCACGTGCTGCTGGGGAACCTCGACGCCCGCCGCGACTGGGGCTTCGCGGGCGACTACGTCGAGGCGATGTGGCTGATGCTGCAGCAGCCCCAGGCCGACGACTACGTGGTGGCCACCGGCGAGACGCACTCCATCCGGGACTTCCTGGACCTGGCCTTCGCCCACGTCGGCATCGAGGACTGGACGCCGCTGGTCCGCCAGGACGAGCGGTTCATGCGGCCGGCGGAGGTCGATGTGCTGCTCGGGGACGCCGGCAAGGCCCGCGACGTCCTGGGCTGGAAGCCGCGGGTCTCCTTCCCCGAGCTGGTGGCGATGATGGTCGAGGCCGACCTCGAGGCGACCCGGCAGGGGTGGTGAGGTGACCAGCGCCGGGGCCAACGCCGGTGGCCGGGCCTTCGTCACCGGCATCGGCGGCCAGGACGGCGGCTACCTGGCCGAGCGGCTGCTGGCCGACGGCGTCGAGGTGCACGCGTTGGCCCACGCGGCCGAGCCGCTCCCCGACGTACCGGGGGTCGAGCTCCATGTCGGCGACCTGACCGACGTGCCGGCGGTGCGGGAGCTGGTCTGCCGGCTCGCGCCCGACGAGATCTACAACCTCGCGGCCCTCAGCTCGGTCGCCCGTTCCTGGCAGGAGCCGGACCTGGTCGCCGCGGTCAACGGCACCGCCGCGGTGGCGCTCCTCGAGACGGCGTGGCTGGCGCGCGAGCGGACCGGGAAGGACGTCCGGTTCGTCCAGGCGTCGAGCGCGGAGATCTTCGGCCAGCCCGAGCGCTCCCCCCAGGACGAGCGGACGCCGCTGCGGCCGGTCAACCCGTACGGCGCGGCGAAGGCCTACGCCCACCTCGCGGTCGGTGTCTACCGCGCCCGCGGGCTGCACGCCTCCGCCCTGGTGCTCTACAACCACGAGAGCCCGCGCCGCCCGCGCGGCTTCGTGACCCGCAAGATCACCTCGACGGTCGCCGCGATCGCCGCCGGCCGCGAGCAGCGGCTGGTGCTCGGCAACCTCGACGCCGTCCGGGACTGGGGCTGGGCGCCGGACTACGTCGACGCCATGGTCCGGGCGGCCCACGCGGAGGTCGCCGACGACTACGTGGTGGCCACCGGTGTCGGCCACACGGTGCGCGACTTCGTGGCCGCGGCGTTCGGGCACGTCGGGATCGCGGACTGGGAGCCGCTGGTGGGCGTCGACCCGGCGTTCGTGCGGCCGGTCGACCCCACCGACCTCACCGGCGACTCCTCGCACGCGGGCGAGCGGCTGGGCTGGCGGCCGTCGACGGGGTTCGAGGAGCTGGTGGGCCGGATGGTCGACGCCGACGTCGCGCTCCTCCGGGACCGGCCGCGGGCTCAGGACTCGAGCAGGTCCAGCAGGTAGCGGCCGGCGACCGGTGGTCGAGCCCGTCGTAGGCCGCCGGCCGGTGGTCGAGCCCGTCGAGACCACACCTTCCTACACTCGGCCACGTGCGACGGGTTCTGGTCACCGGCGGTGCCGGGTTCATCGGCAGCAACTTCGTCCACCACCTGGTCGAGCACACCGACGTCGCCGTCATCGTCCTGGACAAGCTGACCTACGCCGCGAGCCGCGAGTCGCTCGCCGGGCTGGCGGAGGACCGGGTGCGCCTGGTCGTCGGTGACGTGGCCGACGCGGCCGCGGTCGACCCGCTCGTGGCCGAGACGGACCTGGTCGTCCACTTCGCCGCGGAGTCGCACAACGACAACTCGCTGGCCGACCCGGCCCCGTTCGTGCAGACCAACGTCGTGGGCACGTTCACGCTGCTCGAAGCCGCCCGCCGGCACGGCGCCCGGCTCCACCACGTCTCCACCGACGAGGTCTACGGCGACCTGGAGCTCGACGACCCCGAGCGGTTCACCGAGGCCACGCCGTACAACCCGAGCAGCCCCTACAGCGCGACCAAGGCCGGCTCGGACCTCCTGGTGCGCGCCTGGGTCCGCAGCTTCGGCGTGCAGGCGACGATCTCCAACTGCTCGAACAACTACGGCCCGTGGCAGCACGTGGAGAAGTTCATCCCCCGCCAGGTCACCACGGTCATCGACGGCGGACGGCCGAAGCTCTACGGCGCCGGGCGCAACGTCCGCGACTGGATCCACGCCGACGACCACTCGGCGGCCGTGTGGACCGTCGCGACCCGCGGGCGGATCGGCGAGACGTACCTCATCGGCGCGGACGGCGAGAAGAGCAACGCCGACGTCGTCCGGATGGTCCTCGCCCACTTCGGCCGCGACGAGGACGACTACGAGCACGTCACCGACCGCGCCGGCCACGACCTGCGCTACGCCATCGACGCCACGAAGCTCCGCACCGAGCTGGGGTGGCAGCCCCAATACGCCGACTTCGCCGACGGCTTGGCCCGCACCATCGAGTGGTACGTCGACCACCAGGACTGGTGGCGCCCGCACAAGGCGGCCGTCGAAGCGGCGTACGCCGCGAAGGGCCAGTGACCCCGGTGGCCTCGGAGCGCTACGTCCGCGAGTAGTGGCCGGTGCTCGACGGCACGACCTCGTCGCGGCACAGCGCCACGAGCGTGCGGACGACCTCCTCGCGCGGGCCGGAGACCGGCAGGCCGTCGACCTCGCGGGCGGTGACCGGCGGCACGGGGACGTGCGAGACGAGCGCGTGCTCGGGGCGGTGGTCCCGCGGCTCGTGGTCGGCGAAGAGCTCCTCGTGGAGCTTCTCGCCCTCCCTCAGGCCGGTGTACTCGATCCGGATCTCCTCGCCGGACTGCCGGATGAGCTGCTGGGCCATGTCGACGATCCGCACCGGCTCCCCCATGTCGAGCACGAGGGCCTCACCGGCGCTGCCGATGGCGGCGGCCTGGACGACGAGCTGGCAGGCCTCCTCGATGGTCATGAAGTAGCGCGTCACCTCGGGGTCGGTGACGGTCACCGGCCCGCCCTCGGCGATCTGCGTGGCGAACGACGTGAGCACCGACCCGCGGCTGCCGAGCACGTTGCCGAACCGGACGGAGAGGTACGTGCCCTGCGCCCGGTAGGCCTGCTCGGCGGTCATCCGCTCGGCGATCCGCTTGGAGTAGCCGAGGACGCTCGAGGGGTTGGCCGCCTTGTCGGTGGAGATGTTGACGAACTTCTCCACGTCGTGGCGGTGCGAGGCCTGCAGCACGTTGCGCGTGCCGAGCACGTTGGTCTTCACCGCCTCGGCCGGGTACTGCTCGAGCATCGGCAGGTGCTTGAGGGCCGCGGCGTGGAAGACCACCTCGGGCCGGCGGGCGGCGAAGACGGCGTCGAGCGCCGCGGCGTCGCGGATGTCGCAGAGGACGACCTCGTCGGAGTCGAGCAGCGCCCGCCCGTGGATGGAGAGCTGCAGCGCGTGCAGGGCCGACTCGTCGCGGTCGAGCATCATCAGCTCCGCCGGGGCGAACCGGTGGATCTGCCGGCACAGCTCCGAGCCGATGGAGCCTCCCGCGCCGGTGACCAGCACCCGGCGGCCGGTGAGGTAGTCGGCGATCGAGTCGACGTCGGTGTCGAGCTGGTTGCGCCCCAGCACGTCGGTGATGTTGATGTCACGCAGGTCTCGGATGCCGACCCGCTCCGAGAGCAGCTGCGTGGAGGAGGGCAGGACCTTGACGTCGGCGCCGGCGCGGACCGCCGCTGCGCGGATCCGGTCGACGACCTCGGTCGAGGCGCTGGGCAGGGCGAGGACCACCGTGTCGGCGTCCGTGGCCCGGACCCACTCCTCCACCTGGTCGGTGGTGCCGACGACCGGGACGCCCCGGATCCGCAGGTGCCGCTTGCGGGGGTCGTCGTCGAGGAGGCCGACCGGCCGCCAGCGCCGCTGCGGGTCACGCAGCATCGAGCCGATCAGCTCGCGGCCGGCCTCGCCCGCGCCCACCAAGAGCGCCACAGAGGCGCCCTCGGCGTGGACCTGCCCGACGTCGCGCTCGCGCAGCCGCCGCCAGGCGGCACGCGCCCACGCCATGAGGACCAGGGCGCTGAGCGTGGCGCTCACCGGCACGCTCCGGGGGACCCAGAAGCCGGCGAGGTTGACCGCGAAGACCACGGCCCCGGTGGCGAGCGTGACGGCGCCGAGCAGCATCATCTGCTCCAGGCTGCCGGTGCCGGCGCGGCCCTGGTGCAGGCGCACGGCGGTGGCGAGCGCCAGGTAGAGGCCCACGGTGGCCAGCGCGGCCACGCCGACGGCCACCCACGGCACGTCGGTCGCGGCGCTGTCGTAGCGCAGCCAGGCGAAGAAGAAGTACGACGAGACCCACGCCACACTGTCGAAGGCGAGCGCCGACGGGACTCGGTGACGGCGCACGAAGGCGACGGCGTCACTCACGGGGACTCCAGGGAGAGCAGAAGACGGGAGGCCAGCCAGTGTGCCACGCAGGTGCCGACAGGGCGCCCCTCCTCGTCCGTTCCGGTCAGCAGGAGGGGCCCGCCGGGGCCATGCCGAGCCCTCGGGTGGTCGCCGGTGCCCGGCGGACGGAAGCCGGCGATCGGCGCTGGTGCGGCTACAGTGTCGCGCGCATCACGGCCCCGGTGACGCCCAGACGAGGACGGTAAGCGCAGCGTGGAACTGAAGGACTACTGGCGGACCGTCCGACGCCGCTGGAAGCTCATCCTCACGACTGTCCTCCTCACGGTGGGGATCGCCGCCGCGTACACCTGGACGGTCACGCCGCAGTACGCCTCGAGCGCGCGCCTCTTCGTCTCCACCACCCCGTCGGACACCGCCGACGCCTACCAGGGCAACCTCTTCGCCTCCCAGCGGGTGACGTCGTACGCCGAGATCGTGGACGGCCGGCGGCTCGCGGGCCGCGTGGCGGACGCCCTCGGCGGTGAGCGGACCGTCACCGAGTTGCTCGAGACGGTGTCGGCCTCCGTGGTGCCCGAGACCGTGATCTTGGAGATCACCGCCACCGACCCGGACCCGATCGAGGCTCGCGACATCGCGCAGGCCTACGCCGAGGAGCTCAGCGACCTGGTGCCCGAGCTCGAGGCACCGGGCGCCGAGGAGCGGACGCTCATCAACGCCACCATCACCGATGACGCCGTCGCCTCGGACGAGCCGGTCAGCCCCCAGCCGGTCCGCAACCTCGGGCTCGCCTTCGTCCTCGGTCTCCTGCTGGGCATCGGGCTGGCGGTGCTGCGCGAGCTGCTGGACACCACGATCGGCTCCAACGAGGACGTCGAGGCGGTCACCGAGACCCCGATCCTGGGCCACATCATCGCTGACGGCGGCGCGGTCAGGAGCCAGCCGGCCGAGGTGCTCGGCTCGGCGTCGCCGTGGGCCGAGGCCTTCCGCGTGCTCCGCACGAACATGCAGTACGTCGAGGTCGACCACGAGCAGCGGGTCTTCGTCGTGTCGAGCTCCCTGCCCGGCGAGGGGAAGACCACCACCGCGGCGAACCTGGCCGTCACGATGGCGATGGCCGGCCAGCGGGTGGCGCTGGTGGAGTGCGACCTGCGCCGGCCGCTGATCGCCTCGCGGCTCGGCCTGGACGGCGCGACCGGCACCACGAGCGTGCTGATCGGCAAGGTGTCGCTCGAGGACGCCCTCCAGCCCTACCAGGACACCGGCCTGCAGGTGCTCGCCTGCGGCCCCATCCCGCCGAACCCCTCGGAGCTGCTGCAGTCGCACGCGATGACCGCGATGCTGGAGCAGCTGCGCAGCCGCTTCGACACCGTCATCCTCGACGCCCCGCCGCTGCTGCCGGTCACCGACGCCGCACTGCTCACGGCGCAGGTCGACGGCGCGATGGTCGTCGTCCGGCACGGCCGCACGACGCGGGACCAGCTGATGCACGCGGTCGAGCGGCTGACGAACGTCGACGCCAAGACCGTCGGCGTGGTCATCAACGCCGCCCCTGCACGGAAGTCCAACCGCAGCTACGGCTACGGGTACGGCTACGGGTACGGCTACGCGCCCCACCCGACCGCCGACGACGGCACCGGGCCGTCGGCGCAGGCCGGACGTCGGCGAGGCAAGCACACGCCGGTCCGCTGACCACCACTCCCCCGGTGGTCGAGCGCACCCATCGGTGGTCGAGCTTGTCGAGACCACTACGTGCGCCGATGGAACGCCACCTGGCCGTCGGGCTCGTGCCGCATCTCGTAGACCGGGTCGTGGGCCCGGCGATGATGGGACGGGCAGAGGTTCATCAAGTCCTCGAGGTTCGTCTCGCCACCACTGGCCCACGATCGTCGCCAGTGGTGGGCCTCGCACATCCAGGCCGGCCAGTCGCACCCGAGGGCGTTGCACTCGGGCTGCCTCAGGTTGAGCGCCCGGCGTTGTGCGGGGGATGCGAGGCGTGAGCTGCGGCCCAGGTGGAGGACTTGACCCTCGGTGTCGAGGACGGCGGTGATGATCTCGGCCTCGCAGGCGAACCGGCGCGACTGGGCGCCCGACATCAGTGCGCCGGTGTCGAGCATGCCGTGGGCGTCGCCGCCCCGAGCGGTGTCGAGGGTCATCGTCACGACGGCGGTGGCGTTCAGCCCGCCGAGCTGGGGCAGACGGTCGGCGGGGAACCGCTCGATCAGCGAGACCAGCGCCGCACCCAGCCGCTCGGGCGAGGGACGCCGCTCGTAGGCGCCGGCGCCGCCGACGGCGTTCGTGTGCTTGGGCGTGGAGAGGGCGACGAGGTACTTGTGCAGCATCTCGCCCTGCGCCTCGGGCACGCTGAACTTCCCCACCATGCTGCCCCGGCCGTCGGGGCACATCGTGAGGAACGCCTTCGCCGCCGCCTCGCGCTCCTCCCGCTCCAGCGCCCGGGCGTCGGCGGCCTCCCCGATCTCGGGAGCGAGGACGGCGAGCAGCCGCTTGGTGAGCAGCCGCAGCGCGCGGGCGTCGTGACCGGTGGCCTCGATGAGGAGGTGCTGCTCGGCACGGGCCTTCAGGTCGGCGTCGAGGTCGTCGGGCAGCGCGTCGAGGGCGTCGACGATCACCCGAGCCTGGTCGGGGTGGAGGTGCCCGCCCGCGAGGGCGACGCGGACGGCCTCGTGTCGGTCGAGCGCCTGGGCGAGCCGCATCCGTCCGACCGCGACCGGGCGGGTCTGGCGGGTCTCCACCGCCCACGCGACCGGGGTCGACGTCGCACCGGTCCGGGCGCCGGTGTCACGGCGGTCGGCCTCACGGGCCAGCCGCAGCTCCAGCTCCTCGACCTGCGCGCGCAGCCGCCCGGCCTCGGCCAGGGTCTCGGTCAGCTCCGCGTCCGACAGCGACCACAGCCGCGCCTCGGCCAGCCCGTCCAAGGTGTCCCGTGAGCGCGCCACGACCTGCGAGACCGGATGGTCCCCGCCAGGTCGCGCCTCCTTCACCATACGCACATTCTTCCGAACACATGTTCGAACAGCCATCCCCAAGATCGGGGAATCCCCGGCGCCAGGGGCCGTCAGCTTGCGGTCAGCGGCGGCGCAGGCTGGTCAGCGCAGGTCGGACGTCGGCGAGATAGACGAACGCCGCGACGGTGAAGGCGAGGTTGAGCAGCAGGATCGAGATGCCGAGGAACGGCAGCTGCAGCAACAGCCCGAGGCCGAGGATCGTGCACCACGCCGCCTTGCTGAGCTTGCCGGCCGCCTCGTAGGCCTCTGCGGGGAACAGCAGGCTGTTGACGAAGGCGAAGATCTTCACCGCCAGCAGCACGAAGAAGACGAGCAGCATGACGTAGGACTCGACGGCGAAGACGCTCTGCACGTCACTCAGCCTAGGCGCTCGCTGTCGAGCACGAGCGTGATCGGGCCGTCGTTGACCGACTCGACCTGCATGTCGGCGCCGAAGCGGCCCCGCTCGACGGAGGCGCCGAGCCGCCCGAGCTCCGCGCAGACCGCCTCGTACGTCGGCTCGCTCACCGGCCCCGGTGCGGCGGCCTGCCAGCTCGGTCGCCGGCCCTTGCGGGCGTCGCCGTACAGCGTGAACTGGCTGACGACGAGGACGGGCGCGCCCACATCGCTCGCGGAGCGCTCCTCGCGGAGGAGGCGCAGGTCCCAGATCTTCCGCGCCGTCCAGGCCACCTGGTCGGGCCCGTCGCCGTGGGTGACGCCGAGGTAGACGAGCAGGCCGGGACCTCGGATCGCGCCGACGACCTCGCCGTCGACGGTGACACTCGCCTTCAGGACCCGCTGGATGACCGCCCGCACCGGCCCAGCGTGCACGAGGCCCCCGGACCGGTGGTCCGGGGGCCTCGTGATCAGAACAGGCTGAGCTGGCCGTCAGCGGCCGGCTCGGGAGCCGTCCCAGAGATCGGCGCTCTTCAGTCGCCGACCTTCTTGGCGGCGGCGGTGGTCGCCTTGGTCGCGTTGCTCGCGGTCTTCTTGGCCGCCGTACCGGTGGCCTTGGCGCTGCTGCGCGGGGTGGTGCTCGTCTTCTTCGCGGTGCGCTTGGCCGTGGTGGTGGTCTTCTTCGCGGTCGCCTTGGCCGTCTGGCTGGTGGCCTTGGCGGTCTGGTCGGTCGCCTTGGCGGTCTGGGTCCGCGTGGTCTTCGCCTTGGTCACGGTCGTCTTCGCCGAGGCGGCCGTGGCCTGGGTGGCCTCCTGGCGGCGGATGCGGGCCAGCAGCTGCTCACCGCGCTTGGCGAGGTCGGCGTAGCGGTCGGAGACGACCACGACGTTCTCGGTGACCGCACCCTGCACGCGGGTCGGGAAGGCGAGGGCCTCCCCCTGCAGCTCGGCGACGCGGGCTTCGACGGCGGCGCGGCGGGCCTTGGCGTCCTTCGAGAGCGCGTCGACGCGGGTGCTGACCGCGACGACGGCCTGGTCGCGCAGCGCCTTGGGCTCGAGGTCGATGCCGGCGACGCTCTTCTGGACGTCGGCGAAGCGCTTCTGCACGTCGGCGACGTAGTCGCGGACGTAGCCGACGGCGAGGTCGGTGGCGCCGACGCCGGCGTAGAGCGGGCGCTTGGCGACCTCGGGGATCTCGATGGTCGTGATGTCGAACCTGGCCTTCGCCATGGCGTTTCTCCTCTTCGTCATGGGCCGGCGGGCGCCGGACCGCTGGTCAGCTCTGGTCGTCGTCGTGCGCGTCGGCCCCGGGCTGCCCGGCGTTGAGGGCCAGGAACGAGGCGTACACGTCGAGCAGGGAGTGCTTCTGCCGCTCGGTCAGACCGGGGTCGTTGAGGACCGCCAGCTCGACCGAGCCACCTACGCCGTCGTCCGGGCTGACGATGCCCGCCCGGACGTAGAGCTGCTCTGCGGAGATCCGCAGGGCCTTGGCGAGCTGTTGCAGCACCTCGGCCGAGGGGCGGCGCAGGCCCCGCTCGATCTGGCTCAGGTACGGGTTGGAGACGCCGGCCAGCTCGGCGAGCTGCCGCAACGAGAGCGACGCACTGGTGCGCTGCTCCCGGAGGTAGTCACCGAGGGACCCAACTGCGGTCCCGACCTTTCCCTTCGCCATGCATCCCATAGTGCTTGCTCCTGCTAGCGCTTGCAAGTCTGCTAGCACGTGCGTCGAGTCACAGAGCAGCGCGAACGCCGCTGGCAGCAGCTAGCACTGCCTCGGTGGTCGAGCCTGTCGAGACCACAGCCCCGGTGGTCGAGCGCAACCCCCGGTGGTCGAGCGCAACCCTCGGTGGTCGAGCGCAACCCTCGGTGGTCGAGCGCAACCCTCGGTGGTCGAGCCTGTCGAGACCACACCCCCCTTCAGAACGCCGCGCGGATCTCCCCCACGACCCGGCCACCGCCGTGCAGCTCGTGGACGCCGGTGCGGGCGACGGCCTCGGAGTCGACGCCGGACCGGCGCAACGCCGCGGCCAGGACGACCGGTCGCGCCCGCTCGGCGCCGTCGTCGATCTTGAGCGCGAAGGCCCTACCGTCCGGCAGCGCCAGCACGTGGCAGGCTTCCGCGCCGCTCTTGCCGATCGCGCCGGGGAGCGCGATCAGCACGTCGCGCTCGTCCCGCGTGGTGCCGGAGACCATCTCGGGGTGCTGCCGGATCGCCTCGGCGATCCGCCGCTCGGGGCCGCCGGTGGCGACGGCGAGCGCCCGGAAAGCGCGGGCCAGGCCGGTGAGCGACGCCGAGAGGAGAGGCGCGCCGCAGCCGTCGGTGGCGACCGTGTCGACCGGCTCGCCGGTGAGCTCGGCGAACGTCGCGAGGATCGCCTGCTGCAGCGGGTGGTCGGGCGCCAGGTAGGTGGCGGTGTCCCAGCCGTTGACCACGCAGGTCGCCAGCATCCCGGCGTGCTTGCCCGAGCAGTTCATGTGGACCTGGGTCTTCTCGCCGCCGGCCCGCACGTGCGCCAGGCGGACCTCGGGGTCGTAGGGCCAGTCCAGCGGCGTCTGCAGGGCCTCCTCGCCGAGGCCGACGGAGGCCAGGATGCGGCGTACGCCGTCGAGGTGCACCTGCTCGCCGGAGTGCGACCCGCAGGCCAGCGCCAGCAGGTCGGGCGGCAGGTCGAGGCCGGCGCGGACCATCGCCAGCGCCTGCAGCGGCTTGTTGCACGAGCGCGGCAGCACCGGGGAGGTGACGTCGCCGACGGACCAGTCGACGGCGCCGTCTGCTGCGAGGGCGACCACCGACCCGCGGTGGTGGCCCTCCACGAATCCCGAACGCACGATCTCGGCCACGACCACCGGGGAGGACGACATGGCCGAACCGTACCGAGCGCGGTTTGCAAAGATGAGCCCGTGCCGAACGCCCCGCAGCATTGCCCCTCGCCGCGCGAACTCGACGACCTCGAGCTCCTCGTGACCGGGGGCCTCGCGCCGCTCACCCGCTTCGACGAGCCGGGGAGCCCGGTGACACTGACGCTGCCGCCGGAGGTCGCCGGCGCGGCTGCCGACGCCGGGGCCGTCGAGCTCGTCGACCCCGAAGGTCTCCCGCTCGCACGGGTCTCGGTGCCCGACGGCGCGATCGAGCCGCTCACGCACGTGCAGTACGGCCCCTTCCGGCGCTACTACCTCTCCCCCGGCCAGGTGCGCGAGGCGTACGCCGGCCGCACCTTCGTCCCGGTCACCGACGCCCCGACGCAGGCGCAGCTCGACGGCCTGCGCGCGCTCGGGCCGCTGGTCCTCCTGGCGTACGTCGGCGCCGGCACCCCGGAGCTGTCGCCGGTGGCCCTCATCCGCGCGACCCTCGCCGCGGCCGAGCTGCTCCCCGACGCGGCCGTCGTCGCCGTCCCGCTGGCCAGCCACGGCGACGCCGAGCTCGACCACCAGCTCGGCGTGCAGGTGGCCTCCACCTACGCGGCCGGCGACCCGGTGCACGCGCTGCCGTCGGACGTGGTCTCGACAAGCTCGACCACCGAGGACGACCCGTACCCCCCGACCATCGCCGAGATCGTCGCCTTCGACCGCCCCGACCCGGCCGACCAAGGTCTGGTCCTCTTCTTCACCGGGCTTTCGGGCAGCGGCAAGTCGACCCTGGCCCGCGCGCTGATGGACCGCCTGCTCGAGCAGGGCACCCGGACGGTGACCAGCCTCGACGGAGACGTCGTCCGCCGGAACCTGTCGGCCGGCCTCACCTTCTCCAAGGCCGACCGGGAGACCAACATCCGCCGCATCGGCTGGGTCGCCGCGGAGATCTCCCGCCACGGCGGGGTCGCGGTGTGCAGCCCGATCGCGCCGTTCGACGAGACCCGCCAGCAGGTGCGGGCGATGGTCGACGAGGCCGGCGGGGCGTTCTTCCTCGTCCACGTCGCCACACCGCTGGAGGAGTGCGAGCGCCGGGACCGCAAGGGCTTGTACGCCAAGGCGCGGCGCGGCGAGATCCCCGAGTTCACCGGGATCTCCTCGCCGTACGAGGAGCCGGCCGACGCCGACGTCCGGGTCGACACCACCGGCCGGACCATCGACGAGGCCCTCGAGGACGTCGTCGCCGCCCTGCGCGAGGCCGGCTACCTCGACCTCGGCTCGTCCATCCCGGTGGTTGAGCCTGTCGAAACCACCTCAGCCGTGGTCTCGACAAGCTCGACCACCGAGGCGAGCTCGACCACCGAGGGACGGCCCCTCAACGTCCTCTTCGTCTGCACGGCCAACATCTGCCGCTCGCCGTTCATGGAGCTGGTGGCCCGGCGGCTGGCGGGCCCGGACGCGACGGTGACCTTCGCCAGCGCCGGCACCCACGGCTTCCGCGACCACCCGATGGACGAGGTCATGAGCGGCACGCTCGCCAGCCGCGGCGCGGAGGCCGGCGGCTTCACCAGCCGGCCGGTGACCCCACGGCTCGTCGACCAGGCGGACCTCGTCCTCACCGCGGAGGCCGCACACCGGACGTACCTCCTCGACGACCAGCCGTCCGCCTTCAAGAAGGTCTTCACGCTCGGCCAGTTCGCGGAGGCGGTGCGCGCGGCGGACCCGTCCCTCACCGGCCGCGCCCTCGTCGAGGCCGTCGGCGAACGGCGCGGACCGGCCGACGTGGCCCTCGACGTGGCCGACCCGTACCGCCGGGGCCCCGAGGCGGCGGAGCAGGCCGCGGCCGGGATCGAGGGACTCCTCCGGCTCGTCGTGCCTCGCCTGACGGGCGGCAGCGGGACCTCCGCGCCCTGATGTTCCTGCTCCGCAACGCGATCCGCGGGTACGCCTGGGGCTCGCACACCCACCTTCCCCGGTTCCTGGGCCTCGAGTCGTCCGACGGGCCGCAGGCCGAGCTGTGGATCGGGGCGCACGACAGCGACCCGTCGTACCTCCCCGACGGCCGGGCGCTGAACGACGTCATCGCCGAGGCACCCGTCGAGCTGCTCGGCGAGCGGGTGGTCGACCTCTTCGGCCCGCGGCTGCCGTACTTGATGAAGGTGCTCGCCGTGGCGGAGCCGCTGTCCCTGCAGGTGCACCCCAGCACTGACCGGGCCCTCATCGGCCACGCCCGCGAGGAGGCGGCCGGCATCCCGCTGGACGCCCCGCACCGCAGCTACAAGGACGCCTCGCACAAGCCGGAGCTGATCTTCGCACTCACCCGCTTCGAGGGGATGGCCGGCTTCCGCGACGTCACCCGGTCGGCGCAGATCCTGCGGATGCTGGACCTGCCGTGGGCCGATGACCTCGCGCACCGGCTCGAGGCCGGCTCGCCGTTCCAGACGCTCCGAGCGGTCGTGACCGACCTGCTGGCGCAGGGCGGGCCGGAGACCGCGGAGCTCCTCGCAGCCATCCGCGAGGCGGCCGTCCGCGCCGAGGAGCGCGGCCACCGCGAGGAGATGCGGGCCAACCCGGTCCGGCTCGACCCCGGGCGGATCAACCGCGAGGCGATGCGGGTCTTCGCGATGGTCGCGAAGCTCATCGAGCAGTACCCCGACGACCCCGGGGTGCTGGTGACGCTGCTGCTCAACCACGTGGTGCTGGCGCCGGGCGAGGCGATGTTCCTCGACGCCGGCGTGCTGCACGCGTACGTCTCCGGGCTAGGCGTGGAGATCATGGCGTCGTCGGACAACGTCCTGCGGGCCGGCCTGACCCCCAAGCACCGCGACGTGCCGGAGCTGCTGGCGGTCACGAACTTCACCCCGATGCCGCCCCCGCAGTGGGAGGCGAGCGAGCGCGGCCCCGGCCACGCCGTGCTCGAGCCGCCGGTCGCCGACTTCGCGCTCACCGTGGGTCGGGCGCCGGTCGCCGCCCCGCCGGCCGACGGGCCCCGCACCATCGTGGTGCTGCAGGGCACGGTCGACCTGGTCACCGGCGGGGAGCGGGTCACGGCCTGCCAGGGCGAGACGGTCTTCGTGCCGCACGCGGCCGGGCCGCTCACGATCGAGGGCGAGGGACGGGTGGCGATCGGCGCCGTACCGGCCTAGGGCAACCCCTCAGCCGCCCCATCGCTGGTTGAGGAAGGCGCGCTAGCGCCTGTCTCGAAACCAGGCCAGACCTCAGCCCCAGCCGTCGACCTCCGGATGGTCGATCCAGTGACGGCCCTCGTGGCGCAGCGCACGGATGTCGGCCTCGACCATGATCCGCACCAGCTCGGCGAACCGGACGCGCGGCTTCCATCCCAGCCGCTCCTCGGCGCGGCTGGCGTCGCCGACCAGTGACTCGACCTCCGCCGGGCGGACGTAGCGCTGGTCGAAGCGCACGTGCTTCTCCCAGTCCAGCCCGGCGTGGTCGAAGGCCGCCGCCACGAACTCCCGCACCGTCGCGCTCTCGCCCGTGGCGAGCACCAGGTCCTCGGGCTCGTCGGCCTGCAGCATCCGCCACATGCCCTCGACGTACTCCGGCGCGTAGCCCCAGTCCCGGACGGCGTCGAGGTTGCCGAGGTAGACGAAGTCGTCGAGGCCGGCCTGGATCCGCGCCACCGCGCGGGTGACCTTGCGGGTCACGAAGACCTCGCCCCGGCGGGGCGACTCGTGGTTGAAGAGGATGCCGTTGACGGCGTGGAGGCCGTAGCTCTCGCGGTAGGTGGTGGTCAGCCAGTGGGCGTAGGCCTTCGCCGCGCCGTACGGCGAGCGCGGGCGCAGCGGGGTGCACTCGCTCTGCGGCGGCGGCTCGGCGCCGTACATCTCCGAGCTCCCGGCCTGGTAGTACCGGCAGCCGGCGCCCGAGCGCCGCACGGCCTCGAGCAGGCGGACGGCGCCGATGCCGGCGGCCTCGCCGGCGTGCTCGGGCTCCTCGAAGCTGGCGCCGACGTAGGACTCCGCGGCGAGGTTGTAGACCTCGTCGGGCCGGATCTCGTGGAGCAGGGCCAGCAGCCGCCCGCCGTCGGAGAGGTCGCCGCGGTGGAGGAAGAATCGGGTGGTCGGCTCGTGCGGGTCGGCGAGCAGGTGCGCGATGCGCGCGGTGTTGACCGTGGAGGTACGCCGCGCCAGGCCGTGGACCTCGTACCCCTTGGCGAGCAGCAGCTCGGCGAGGTAGGACCCGTCCTGGCCGGTGACGCCGGTGATCAGCGCCCGCTTCATTCCCCTCCCCCTTTCGGTGGTCGAGCTCCATCGGTGGTCGAGCCCACCATCGGTGGTCGACCCCACCATCGGTGGTCGACCCCACCACCGGTGGTCGAGCCTGTCGAGACCACACTCTCGCACCGACTCGCCGCGCCGAGTCGGCACTCCACCTTCGACCCCCTATAGTCTAGTGAATCGCTCGACCATGTCGTGTTGAGCAGCGCCGATCCCGAAGGACCTCCATGGACGACCTCTTCACCACCGCCGCGCTCGCCGTGCTGGCGGTGAGCTTCGGCGTCGGCATCGTCGTCGGCCTCACGGGGATGGGCGGCGGGGCGCTGATGACGCCGGCGCTGATCTTCCTCGGCATCCCGCCGACCGCCGCAGTGGCGAACGACCTGGTGGCCGCCGCCGTCAACAAGACGGTCGGCGCGTCGGTCCACTGGCGCACCGGCTCGCCGAACCTCAAGCTGGCGGGCTACCTGATCGCGGGATCGGTGCCGTTCGCGCTGGCCGGTGGCTTCATCGTCCAGGAGCTCGGCGGCCAGGATGCCGAGGACTTCCTGGTGACCGCGATCGGCATCGCGCTGCTCTTCGCGGCGGCGAGCTACGCGCTGCGGATGTACCTCCAGTTGCGCCTGGTGACCTCCGGCAACGAGGCGCCCGCCGGCGAGCCGGACATCCGCCCGATCCCGACCCTGATCGTGGGCGCGGTCGGCGGCCTGCTGGTCGGCATCACCTCGGTCGGGTCGGGCTCGCTCATCATGGTCGCCCTGCTGCTGCTCTACCCGACGCTGTCGGCGCTGAAGCTGGTCGGCACCGACCTCGTCCAGGCGGTGCCCCTGGTGCTCGCCGCGGCCATCGGCCACGTCATCGTCAACGGCGTCGACTGGGCGGTGCTGATCCCGCTGATCGTGGGCGGTACGCCGGGCACGTTCCTCGGCGCGCGGATGGCCAGCTGGGTCAGCCAGTCGGTGATCCGCCGCGGCATCGTCATCGTGCTCACCCTCACCGGCCTGAAGATGCTCGAGGTCCCCGCCGAGGTGGTCGGCATCATCGGCGCCGGCATGCTCCTGCTGGGCCCGCTCGCCTGGGGCTGGGTGCGCCAGACCCGCGGCCTGCCGGCCTTCGACAACAACGCCGCGGCTTGGTACCACGACCGCCAGCGGCAGTAGGTACGGATCAGTCCTCGAGTGCAGTCCCTTTTGACAACCAAGTCTTCCCCGCCGACAGCGCATGTGGAAACCGAGAGTCGCTTTCGCCAACGGCCGGACGGGCGGGAACCTCTAGTCTGTCACCGCCTGGCCAGGCAACACTTGAGGAGTAGTTATGGCTCGACCGAAGTTGGGAGCAGCCGCTCGGAGTCACCCCGTAACCGCGCGAGTGCTTACGGAGTACCGACTGAAGCAGTTGCGGCGTTCGCCGAAGGGCGGCGAGCTTCGGCGGTTTGCGGAGCACTCGCAGCCAGGCACGATGACCGTGGATGTTGGCGCCAGCGTCGGTAACTTCGCGATGGCTTCGGCGCGCGCGGTCGGCCGGCGCGGCCGCGTGCTCGCGCTTGAGCCGAATCCGGAGGTATTCGCCGAGCTCGTCAACTCGACCTGGGGCGCGCCTGTTACGCCGCTCAACCTCGCCGCCTCCGACAGGCGGGGAGTCGCCTCGTTCGCGGTGCCCACGGATGAGGGGGGTAGCGCAGTACCTCCGCTCGGAAGCCTAGAGAGCCGGCCGGGTCCGCATGACACGTTCCTGGTGCGGACCGTCTTGCTGGATGAGCTTCTACCCCCCCACAGCGAGGTGTCAGCCCTCAAAATCGATGTAGAAGGTCATGAACTGGCTGTGCTGCAAGGCGCCGCCGAAACCATCGAGCGATGCGGGCCCGCGATCATTATCGAAATCGAGAATCGACACCTGGCCGAGTCCGTCGTCGAGGATGTCGTTCACTGGATCGTCGACCGCAATTACCGCGGCTGGGGCGTCCGTGGCGATGACCTGCTGCCCTGGCGGGAATTCGACGCACACGAGTGGCAGGACAGATGGCTCACGCAGAATGCGGACGGCACCGTGGACATTGGTGCCGGTTACGTGAACAATTTCCTATTCCTTCGGCGGTGACGTCCAGAAACTCAAGTCAACACCGAAGGCTCGCGGAGCGCAGTGTCGGACAGCTGGCCGGTAGGGATTACCGGCTAGCCGCCGAACTCCCAGCATCCAATGTCGACGATGGTGTCGTACCGGACCGCGAACGACCGCGTCAACGGCATCGACCTGCGTCGCGAGCGGCTTTCCGCCGCGCGCCTCGGTGCGAACGATGGCGTGCTGATTGCGGATGTAGCCGGACCGGTCTGCCGCACGGGTGAACAACTCGCTGGCGTCGTCCGTTGAGACCGAGGGCGTGCATCAGGATCGCGGCCTCGGCTTTCTAGACCATCGTCTCCGAAAGGGTCGGACTGGTTGTTGTAGGAGATGAACGCTCGGCACAGAGCGCGAGGTAGCCGTGACGGGGGAGGCGCGGAAGGGGCGGTCCGGCGACATCGGAAGCGTCGTGGAACCGTCGATGTGGCACTCCATAGCGAGCCGCATGGCCGACGGCAAGGTTTGTAATGACGAGGACGCGCGGATGAGCGCGCTGTCTGCGTCGAGGAAGCGGAACGTGTTCGCCGCACTTGGCCGCGATGACGCCAGCCGCCGCCAGCCGTCGCACCGAAACCCGGTCGACGAGCGTCTCAGCGAACGAGGACGACAGAGTCGGCAGTCACATTGCTTTCATTGGGCGCCGGCATCTAGCTCGACTTCGACGCTAGGGCCGGCCCAAGGCCCGATAGGTCCACCCGGCGCTGCGCCACACGACCGGATCGAGAGCGTTGCGCCCATCGATGATCCGGGGCCCGGTCACGTGCGTGGCCAGGTCGACCGGATCGAGCGCCACATACTCGGGCCACTCGGTGAGAAGCAGGACGGCGTCAGCGTCGCGGACCGCGTCCTCCACGGTCGCCTCAAAGGCGAGGTCCGGCCAGGCCTTGCTCGCGTTGTCGATGGCCTTGGGGTCGGTCACGGTCACCTGCGCGCCCTGGAGCTGCATCTGCGCGGCGACGTTGAGCGCCGGGGAGTCGCGGATGTCGTCGCTGTTGGGCTTGAACGCCGCGCCGAGCACGGCGATCCGACGGCCGACGATGGAGCCGCCGCACACCTCGCGGGCGAGGTCGACCATCCGCACCCGCCGGCGCAGGTTGATGGAGTCCACCTCCCGCAGGAAGCTCAGCGCCTGGTCGACGCCGAGCTCGCCGGCGCGCGCCATGAAGGCGCGGATGTCCTTGGGCAGGCAGCCGCCGCCGAAGCCGACGCCCGCGTTGAGGAACTTGCGGCCGATCCGGGAGTCGTGGCCGATCGCGTCGGCCAGCGCCGTCACGTCGGCGCCGGTGGCCTCGCACAGCTCGGCCATCGCGTTGATGAAGGAGATCTTCGTGGCGAGGAAGGAGTTGGCCGCCACCTTGACCAGCTGCGCCGTGGCCAGGTCGGTCTCGATCTTCGGCGTGCCCGCCGCGAGCGCCTCGGCGTACACCTCGTCGAGCGTGGCGGCTGCCCGGCGGCCGGACTCGGCGTCGCCGAGGCCGTAGACGAACCGGTCCGGGTGGAGCGTGTCCTGCACGGCGAAGCCCTCGCGGAGGAACTCCGGGTTCCACACCACCTCCGCCTCGGGCTGGACCGCCGCCACCCGCTCGGCCAGCTCCTCGGCGGTGCCCACCGGAACCGTGGACTTGCCGACGACCACGTCACCCGGCTTCAGCAGGGGCAGCAGGTTCTCCGTGGCCGACCAGATGTAGCGGAGGTCGGCGGCCTTCTCCCCGCGCTTCTGCGGCGTGCCGACGCACACGAAGTGGACCGTCGCGTCCGCGGCCCGCTGCGGGTCCGTCGTGAACTCGAGTCGCCCGGTGCCGACGCCCTCGACCAGCAGGTCCTCGAGGCCCGGCTCGAAGAACGGCGCCTCGCCGCGCGCCAGCGCCGCCACGTGGTCCTCGACCACGTCCACGCCGACCACGTCGTGGCCCAGCTTGGTCATGCAGGCGGCGTGGACGGCACCGAGGTAGCCGCAGCCGAAGACGGAGATGCGCACGGAGCGGAGTCTAGGGACACCGAGGCGGTGCGACCCCGAGCCAGTAGGTTGCGGGGGCCCGGCCAAGGAGTGAACTGTGGACGACGCCCGAAGGCGCCTCGCGACCGTCGCGCTCGTGGCGTACCTGCTCCTCCTGGCGTGGGGCCTGCTGGCGCCGACGCCGGACGCGCCCTCGGCGCTGGTCGCCTGGAT
This sequence comes from Nocardioides ureilyticus, assembly GCF_051280745.1. Taxonomy (NCBI): domain Bacteria; kingdom Bacillati; phylum Actinomycetota; class Actinomycetes; order Propionibacteriales; family Nocardioidaceae; genus Nocardioides; species Nocardioides ureilyticus. The sequence goes on from NZ_JBNCOG010000019.1 coordinate 38,291, forward strand.
GAGCGAGACCGCCGCCGACACGGGCCTGCCCGCCGCCCTCACTGACCCGAGCCGGATGGAGTTCCTGGCCAACGTGCTCGTGATCGTGCCGGTGCCGGTGCTGGTCGGCCTGGCCGAGGTCGGCCGCACCGCCGCATGGGACTGGCGCGACTGGACGTCGTGGGCCTTCGTCGGGTCCACCGCCGTGGAGACCACGCAGGCACTGCTGCTGCCGGCCCGCTCGGCCACGCACGTCGACATCGTCGCCAACACCGCCGGCGGGCTCCTGGGGGCGCTGGCCGTCGCGCTGCTGCGCCGGTGGCTGGTCCGTGGCGGACGCGACTTCGACCGTGGCGAGCGCCGGTGGCTACGATGACGGCTGCTGTCCCGACGAGAGGTCCTGCGCACGTCATGACTCAAACCCACGCCGACTACCGGCTGAGCCAGCTCGACCAGCTGGAGGCGGAGTCGATCCACATCTTCCGTGAGGTCGCCGCCGAGTTCGAGAAGCCCGTCCTGATGTTCTCGGGCGGCAAGGACTCCATCGTGATGATGCGCCTGGCCGAGAAGGCCTTCTACCCGGCGAAGATCCCGTTCCCGGTGCTGCAGGTCGACACCGGCTACGACTTCCCCGAGGTCCTCGCGACCCGCGACAACTGGGTCAACCGGCTCGGCGTGCGCCTGATCGTCGCCAGCGTCGAGGAGGCGATCGCCAACGGCGTCGTCGTCGACGACGGCAAGACCAGCCGCAACCGGCTGCAGATCGGCACCCTGCTCCACGCCATCGAGGAGAACGGCTTCACCGCCGCCTTCGGTGGCGGCCGCCGCGACGAGGAGAAGGCCCGCGCCAAGGAGCGCGTCTACTCCCACCGCGACGAGTTCGGCCAGTGGGACCCGAAGAACCAGCGCCCCGAGCTCTGGAGCCTCTACAACGGCCGCCTCCACGAGGGCGAGCACATGCGGATCTTCCCGATCTCCAACTGGACCGAGCTGGACATCTGGGACTACATCGGCCGCGAGGGGATCGAGATCCCCTCCATCTACTTCTCCCACCAGCGCCGCGTCTTCGAGCGCGACGGCATGCTGCTGAGCGAGAGCGAGCACAACCCGCTGAGGGCTGGCGAGACGGTCACCGAGCGCACCGTCCGCTTCCGCACCGTCGGCGACCTGACGCTGACCGGCTGCGTGGAGTCGACCGCCAGCACCATCGACGAGATCATCGACGAGGTCGCCATCGCCCGCGTCACCGAGCGCGGCGCCACCCGTGGCGACGACCGGTTCTCCGAGGCCGCCATGGAGGACCGGAAGAAGGAAGGCTACTTCTGATGAGCACCAACGATTCGCCGGTCGAGACCTACCCCGAGACCGAGGGCCGCGGCACCGTGAAGAGCGACCGGATGGACCTGCTCCGGTTCGCCACCGCGGGCTCGGTCGACGACGGCAAGTCCACCCTCATCGGTCGGCTGCTGCTGGACTCGAAGTCGATCTTCGAGGACCAGCTCGAGGCCGTGGAGTCGACGTCGAAGTCCAAGGGCTACGACTACACCGACCTCGCGCTGCTCACCGACGGCCTCCGGTCCGAGCGCGAGCAGGGCATTACCATCGACGTGGCCTACCGCTACTTCGCGACGCCGAACCGCAAGTTCATCATCGCCGACACCCCGGGCCACGTGCAGTACACCCGGAACATGGTCACGGGCGCCTCGACCGCGGACCTCGGGCTCGTGCTCGTCGACGCCCGCCAGGGCCTCACCGAGCAGTCCCGCCGGCACGCGGTGATCCTCTCGCTGCTGCGGGTCCCCCACCTGGTGCTCGCCGTGAACAAGATGGACCTCGTCGACTTCTCGCAGGAGGTCTACGACAAGATCCACCAGGAGTTCACGCAGTTCGCCACGAAGCTGAACATCCCCGACCTCGCGGTCATCCCGATCTCGGCGCTCGCCGGCGACAACGTGGTGAACCGGTCGGAGAACATGTCGTGGTACTCCGGCCCCACGCTGATGCACCACCTCGAGAACGTCCACGTCGCCTCCGACCGCGACCTCATCGACGCGCGCTTCCCCGTGCAGTACGTCGTGCGCCCGAAGTCGGACGAGCACCACGACTACCGCGGGTACGGTGGCATGGTCGCCGGCGGCGTGCTGAAGCCGGGCGACGAGGTCGTCGTCCTGCCCTCCGGCATGACCAGCAAGATCGCCGGCATCGACCTCTTCGACCGGGAAATCACCGAGGCGTTCCCGCCGATGTCGGTCACCGTCCGCCTCGAGGACGACGTCGACGTCTCCCGCGGCGACATGATCGCCCGGGTGCGCAACGCGCCGCAGCCCAGCCAGGACATCGACGCGATGATTTGCTGGATGACCACCACCCCGCTCAAGCCGCGGCAGAAGCTGGCCATCAAGCACACGACCCGCACGGCTCGTGCCCTGGTCAAGGACATCCAGTACCGCCTGGACGTCAACACCCTGCACCGCGACCAGGAGACCAAGGAGCTCGGGGTCAACGAGATCGGCCGCGTCCAGCTGCGCACCACCGTGCCGCTGCTGTGCGACCCGTACTCGCAGAACCGGACCACCGGGTCGTTCATCCTCATCGACGAGGCGACCGGCGTCACCGTCGGCGCCGGGATGATCAATAGCGCCGGGTAGGTAGGTCCTTTTAGATACGCCGCTGCCGTCCCCCTTCGCCGCCTACAGCTGGCTTGGCGACTTTGGGGGCTACAGCCTGCCTTCGGCGTGTCGCCACTACCTTCGTCCAGGTACAGCACCTGATGCTCGAGGCTCCGCTAGTGTTCCTGGCGCCGCGGACCTCTTCGGCGATTAGGCCACAGACCCGCCTCAAGTAGCGAAGCGTCCCTGAGTGTCATGTGCCGGCACCCACTTCGTGGCCTAAAAACTCGCTCGCATCACGGCTAGAGGTCGCCATGACGCCGCCCGATTACCAAGCCCTGACCAATCGTGTTGGCACCTTGAGACGTCGCGTGCCCCGCTGGTGATCTGCCAACCCACAACCTGAGCAGTGCATCGACTCGCGGAAATTGCCGCAGATGTCTTTGTTGCCATCAGCGCCGCCGAAGACAACGGCACACCAGCATCAACGTCCGCTATATCGCCGACCGCATGGCTCCAGACAGTCCGCAGGAAGGACGAGCCTGCAGATCCTGCGGGTCGTCGGTCACTGACCAGCATCGGGACAGCGCGCTTGAAGCTCCTCGACGGTCGCGGCACCGAGAGGACGGAAATTGACACAGGGAGGTTAGGCGCACGTCTGAGCACCCCAACTGACGAGACCCCGCCTTGAGCCAGTCTTACGGCGCGACGCCGTCATCTTGCTCGAACGGGCGGCGCTACGCCGTTCGCATCGGAACGCAGGGCACCTTGGCCAACCATTCTGGAGACAATGAGCAGGGGCAAGACGAAGTAGCAAGCGATCTGCGAGAGAACCGACAGCGAGACTATCGGAGCCTGAGCGAGCCAAAGCGAGACAAAGGAGGCGACATAAAGTTGAAGCGCAGACGACTCCGCGCTCATTCGATTTTCAAGCTGGCGAAGCAACCGACCGAACAGTACGGCAAAGAGCAGCAACGGAATGAGGCCCACGGAAAGATCAAGTTCAGCCCATAACGGCAGAATTTGATCGTTCGCCGCTCCGCCATAAATGATGTAGTTGTAGTGATCCGCGCCGGCCGAACCCCGAAATCCCTCACCGAAAGTCGGGATCGGAGCGAATAACGAAGCAGAAAGACTCCGAAGATCGAACCAGTCAGGCTGAGAGTACGCCACGCCCACTAGGTGGGGGGACTGAAAATAGACGAAGAGGCTTCTTTCGAGAGTCGCGAAGAAACCGAGCGCTTCGGCGCCAGCTCCACCCAGTTGCTCTTGTCGAGCCTGCCCCACGCTCACGAAGAAGACAAGAATGCCGACAGCACTGGCGGTGAGCCAAGTCCCCAGACGGCGCACTCGACCCATTCGCACTAGGACGAGAATGGCCGACATGAAAGGCACGACGAACACGGCTCGATTGAGCGAGAATGTTCCGAGAGCGTAGACGACGATCGGGATGAGCGCCGCACTCTTCACGACCGCCCCGGAGACGGACGCTGAGCGCCCGATCAGCAAGAACGCCCCAGCAGCCGTAAGCGGCGTCAAAAGAGTCCCGAAGAGCCCGAGTAACGGCGGGATATCGACGATCGCCGATGTGACCGAGCCGGATTCCTTACCACCAGCCAAGCGAACAGCGAGACCGAAGAGCCCCAAGCTTAGTATCAAGAAGCCGGCAGAGGAAGGCGGCCAGGTCACGGGCACTCTTAGTCCCCTCCCAAGCTTCGGAGCTAGGCCGTGCCAGCCCCACACCGTCCCGGCCACGAAAACCAGAAGCGCCAGTTGCGAGCGCACGGCCAAATCATCGGACGCCAGTGCGCGGAAGCCAACATCGACGTGTCCGGACAAGACGAACACAATGGGCAACACCGTGCCGGCAAGAGCTGCGATGGCCAGAAAGGGGTCAATGACTCGCAGGCGGGTCATGTCCATCTCACCTGACCGCACCACCCCCAAGGCGACCACCAAGCCGATGGCAGAACCGGTGAGGCAGTACGTAGCTGGCGCTGCGGTCAGAAGAGCGAGACCAGCCAACACGATAACAGCTGACATGCAAGCTAGAGCACTAAAGGTTCGCATCCACCACGTCCCAATCCAGGGAAGACGGTCACTACGCCGCGTAAACCGCGGCCGTCATATCGGCGATCTCGGGCCACCGATACTTCGCGGCCTGCTCCACGCAATGGCGCACCCGCACTTCTGGCGGAGAGTCATCGCTAAGGACACTGAGTACGCTCTCATGGAACGCGGCACGATCGCCGACCTTGAACAGGTGCCCTGCGGTACCAACCGCCTGGGGAATGCCTCCGAGATCGCTCGCGACTACAGGGGTCCCGCACGCCAACGCCTCGATGGCGGCCATCCCGAACATCTCATTTTGACGCGTCGGCAGGACAACAACGCTGGCACAGTTAAGAACGCCAGCCAACACGTGTTCAGATACGGCGCCGGTACAAACCACGCCTTCCGACTCAAGTTTGCGCATGAGATCGCTCTTGCCGACCGCTCCGAATCGGTCGGGAGGGCCTACGGCGACGACCGTTGTTTCCGGCGCGCTCTCAGCCAACAGCCGGGCGAGAGGACCAAGAAGGTCCGAACCCTTCTGTTCGCACACGCGTCCCAAGTACACGACGAGGTCACCCGGTGGGAGCTTGAGGTGCCTTCGGGCGGCATCAGCCGCCACAGCGTCAGGCTTGAACTGACCTAGGTCCACGCCGTTCGGCACCATCGTGAGCGGAACATCCACTTCGGGATAGAAGCGGGCGAACTCCCCCTTGCAATAATCGGAGACGGGCGCGATCGCATCAAATTTGCGGAGAGCCTCCACATAATACCGCCGACCATAGCGATTGGACGTCAGACGATACCTGAAGAAGTCGACCGTGAGCACCCGCTTCCGAAAGACGCCGCCTAGTACCCGCGCCGCGTCGGGCGACCCATGTGCGTGTAGCACGTCCCCGGAGAAGCCATTCAGGTACTTTCGCGCTCTGAGCAGGAACTCATAGTCCCGCAACGGTCGCCGCGCCCGAAGGCCTAAGGACACAATTTCGACTCCATCCACGCGGACGTTGTCCGCTGCCGAGTCCGGAGACAGTACGACCACGTTGTTCCCAGACTGGGCCTGGACCTTCGACAGTTCTAGGATTCGCCGTTGAACGGCACCGCCTCGATCAGATACAACTGGGACCTCAGAAGGCCCGATATGTACGATGCGCATAGCTAGGTTTCCATCAGCCTTTCATATAGGGCTAGGTGTTCCTTCGCCATCGTCTCAACCGAGAACTCGTCTCGAACTTCAAGCGACCTCAGTTTCGCCTGACCATTCAGACTATGCCGGTTGGTAGCGTACTCCCGAAGTGCCATCTGAAGGCCGTACGGATCGTCACGATCGAAGAGTACGCCCGCGCCCCTGACCTGCTCTGAGATTCCTCCCACGTTCGACGCAACGACGGGCACCCCAAATGCCAGAGCTTCCGTCACGACGCTGGGTAGGGCCTCACTCCAGGAGGGGAGCAGCAGCACATGTGCCCTTCGATATTCGCGATAAAGCGCCTCGCCCGAAAGTTGACCGACGAACTCGACGCGAGCATTGAGACCCAGTTCCTTACACTTCTGCTTCAACTGGCGCTCAAGGGAACTATTATGGTACACGAGCCTCAGTGACATGCGCGGTTCAGCCACCATAGCATCAAGGATCATGGCCACTCGCTTCAATCCAATCAGTTGACCGACAAAGAGGCCATGGATTTCGCCTTCATCTGGCTTCAGCGCTGGCTCACTCGCCGGAAACGCCATTCCGTTCCGTATAACACGGAGCTTGGAACGGGTGCCCGGGTAGAGGGCACAAGCATCATCAAGCTCTCTCTGGCTCAAACAAACGCCCGCGTCCATCCTTCGCATGACCAAGCGTAATCCTGCTCGTCTTCTCCATCCCGACACCTGCTCGGCCCCGTGCCGGGTGAAGACGAAGCGGACGGAACGGTCCATGAGTCCAGCCACGACCGCGGCTTTACTCAGGTGGTGCACGTGGACTAGATCGACGTCGCGCGGGCGAATGATCCTCGCCAGGTCTTCCAAAGGGACATTGATGACGTCCACGCCGCGCGCGGTTAATGCCTCGGTGAGGACCATCTCTGGTGTCGGCTGCTGCAGTAGCCGCTCGGCTTCAGTTCTCCGGAACACCCCTCCAGCCAATAGAACCCTCATTATGGAGTCCTGGGATGCGTGCTCGTCGGGCGACTGCCGAGCGCCAGAGCGACGATCGACGCACCGTACGCAGCGAGATGCGATATGGCTAAGCCAAGGGCGCCCCATTGCGGTATTGCGAATGCAGCCATGATGACCAGCACTGCGCCCAGCACCCAGTCACTCACGACCCACGCGGTGATGCGACCAGTTCCTACCGCGACGGCCCCTATCACGTTGTTCAATGCCATGAGACCTCCGACCACAGCCATCACGATGAACATCCATCGATACTCCCCGTAGCTTGAGTCCAAGATCGGCAAAACCACGACCCCGATGATGACCACGCAACACACCGCAGGAAAGGTCGACAAAGAGCCTAGGCGCCACATACGTCGGTACAGCACTCTGCGCCGGCGAGATTCAGGCGGGAGCGAAGCGATTGATGGCAAGGACGTGCTCGCCAGTGCCGTCGGATACAGTGTCACGAGTAGCAGGAATCGGTTGATGAGCACGAAGGCGGCAGTTCCGCCGAGTCCAGATTCGGAGGAAGCCAGCCATACCAGCCCTGCCCACATCGCACCCTGTATGCCGAATGAGGCACTACCCGATACGAATCCCTGCTTGAGCAGACTGCCGCGCGCCTCGCCGCCGACGCCGCGGGGTCGCGATATCAATGCTCGTCGGTAGAGCCAGGACACTCCCGCTAACGCGGCACAGAGCTCACCGCCCGCGGCTCCTAGCGCCAAGCCCGCGCCCCCACCGCCCATGGCTCCGCCTGCGATTGTGCCGGTCGCAACAAGAACCGAGCGCACGATTCCAAGCGCTGTACAGATACCGAAGGCTCGGTAACCAGCACTGATTGCGTAGATCAACGGGTTCAGCGCCAACCCGAAACCCCACAGGCTAAGCGTGCCGACCGCGGTGGGGGTAGCGATCGCCGACGGGAGAACTTGAGACGCTGGCCCTAGGACGAGAACCGATACACCTAACGCAATGGTCGAGGTCATCATCAATGTGACGGCCAGCGAGTAGCCCGCCACACTCGATTGAGTTCCCCCACCGTCGCTGGCCGCGATCTGACGGGTGACGAGTGGGGCGAGGCCCAAGAGACCTGCTGCGCCGACAAAGGAAGCACTAGAGGCCAAGAGGCCGAACTGCCCGATGCTGGACGGCGCGAACAGAAGAGCCATCGTGAGGGCGACAACCATGCCTAGGGACCGGGCGACAAGATTGCTGAGCGCAATCCAGGCGGTCCCAGCGCCGAGCGATAACGGGCCGCCACGGAGTTGACTGGTGGCGAGAGCCGCCTCGTGCCTGCGCCTTGCCGTCCTGGTCATTGGCTTGATCGCTTATCTGCTGACCGCAAGCGGGTCCGCAACCCGCGCGCTCGCGCCCTTAGATTGGAGATCAACTGGTACTGCGCAACTCGCCACTGCAGTCGCTCTAAAAAGGCGATCCAGCGATTGACTCCGACCTCCCGAGCAAGTTCTCGCTGCGCTCGCCAAATTCGATTCAGAGACCTTCTTGTCGGTCGCCGACGGCTTATTTGGTTTGGGCTCAGTCGGTAGTCGACAAGCGGCTCGTGAATATTGGCCGTATCGCCGACCTGAGCCATTCTCATCCATAACTCGTAGTCCTCACGGAGATGAGCCGCCTCATCGTAACCGCCCAGGCGGCGGGCGACTTCTGCGCTGAACATGACAGAGGAATGGACGAATCGATTTTTTTGCACGAGCAGTCTGGCTAACGACCCGCTGGATGCAACGGTCCGAGTCCCGGTCTCATGTCCGCGCACATCTATAAGAACCGCAGATGCACCGAGGAGCACTGTCTCGGGGTGGTCCTCAAGGTAAGCCGACTGCTTCCGCAGACGCAGCGGGTGAGCGCGGTCATCAGCGTCGAGGCGCGCGACCCACTGACCTTGAGCGGCACGTAAGCCATCGTTCAAGGCGACCGCAATGCCACCACGAACGGACCTTTCTACGAGGATCAGTTTGCTCGATGGGATTGCATCCCGCGCGGCCTGCGTTATGGCAGGATCCGTTCCGTCCACGACTAATACGAGCTCCCAGTCCTCGAACTCCTGCTCGACGATCGACGTGAGCGCCTCAGACAGGTAGGGCGCTGGAGCTGAGACAGGCATCAGTAAGCTGATTAGCGCCCTACTCATGCTCGGTACTCCCGAAGGTGTGCCGATACGACCGTGGGCGTATCAAAGGTGCTTCTCACACGGTCCGATGCTTGTTTTCCGAGGCGCTTTCTCAATCGGTGATCAAGGCTGAGCGTCTGCCACGCACTGGCCAGCTGATCGACGCTCTGCCGGGCCATGATCCCGGTTACGCCGTCCTCGACTGCATCCTTGCAACCTGTAACTCGATAGGTGACCGCTGGAAGTCCAGCGGCGGCAGCTTCGATGATGACATTCCCGAACCCTTCCCTGTGACTCGGGTGAATAAGCATGTCGGCCGCACTCAAGAATGGGACGATGTCGTCGACGTGGCCAAAGAAGTGCACGTCGGTCCGCTCTTTCAGCGCGTCGAGGGCAGCCTCCAACGCACGTGAACTTCCGTCCATCCTACCCAGGATCCAAAGTTGCGAGGGGCCGACTTCCGAAACGCTCGCCCAAGCGTTAGCGAGGTCCAGCATCCCTTTATCTTGAGCGATTCGGCCAATGAAGATCGATACAACACAGGTTTCCTCGAGCCTATACTTAGCTCGGAGGTCGCGTCGCGCGTTCTCATCCCTGGCGTACTTATCTGCGTCAACGCCGGATATACTGCCTGGCCCGGGGCTCTTAACTTTCTGGGAGGTCTGCCCCTGCGCGATAAGCTCATCGGCCACAGATCTACTGACGGTAACGACCTTGGTGGATAGTGAGCACGCCAGAACCTCGATCTTCACCAGAAGCCACCGACGGAAGCCGGTGGCCGTCTCGTATCGAAGCCCGTGCACCGTGTAGATTCTCACCGGAACTCGACAGATGAACGCGGCTACACCTACTACAACTGCAGCTTTCGGTGTGCCGTAGTTCACGATCCTCGGCCGGTGGTGTCGAAGATGTCGCACTGCCCGATAGAGCGCCGCAATGTCCCGTAGCAAACTTACTTGGCGGCTCATCGCAAGTTCGAGGGGAATTGTGTTCGTCGCCCGTGCGAACTTCTCCAATTCTTCCCTCCCGGCGGCCATAGCTCCCACGGAAAGATGGCGACGGACGAGCTCAACAGCGTGCGGGCGCATGAAAGCATTCAGCGACGTCGCTGTGGTTGCGGCGAGGATGACGTCAAGGCGCCGTGGCGATGATGAGCTTGTCATCTTGCGGGAACTCCCCGAACAGTCGCCTTAGGTGGCACGTCCCGCGAGACGCAAGCGCTCGCTCCAACCACCGCACCGTCTCCCACTTGCCGCTGCAGCATGATGACCGCCCCCACGCCGATGAGCACATCGTCTCCTACCACGCAGTCGCCGGAGACAGCAGAAAGGGGACTCAGGCTCACGAAGTCGCCCACCGTAGCGTCGTGGCCCATTATGACGTTGAATCCAACTTGGACATGCTGGCCTAGGGCCGTATTGGTGTCCAACGCTGCTCCGCTACAGACGACGGATCCTGCGCCGATGGATACCTCGGTGCCGATCATGGCGGCGGGGTCGATGAGGGTTGCAGCGATGAACTCCGCCGTATCCATTCGGCTCGCTAGTGCACGACGAGTTCCCGGTGATCCGATCCCGACGACGTAACGGGGTCGGTCCGGCCTTTCGATGAGGGTGTCAATGGTCCCCAAGTACCTCAGGTTCCGACGCCTCAAGCGTTCGAGATTGATGTCCGACGGCGCGTCATCAACAAAACCCAGCAGGTCCCACACCGGGGTCCCTGCAACTGCGTTGATCCGTGCGACCACGTCCGCGACCTTGCGACCGAATCCACCGGCCCCAAGTATGACGATCTCCGCAGCGCTACTCATTCGTCGCCCCCAGGAATTCTGTCATCGTAACCGTCCCTTCCGCACTGATTCCATCGCGCTTCAGTACTTTGAGGACCGTCATGCCGACTATTCTGAGGTCGAGCATCGGGCTCCGGGCGTCGACGTACTCCACGTCTCGCTCGAACCTCTCCTCCCACGTGATGGCGTTGCGGCCACTGACCTGGGCGAGGCCCGTGACCCCCGGGCGAACCTCATGGCGTCGGCGTTGAGTCGCGGAGTAACGAGCCAAGTACTTGACTCGTAGAGGGCGGGGCCCGACCAGGCTCATGTCGCCTCTGACGACGTTCCACAGGGTGGGCAGTTCATCGAGGCTCGTGGAACGGAGCAAGTGGCCAAGAGGCGTCATCCGCGCCTCGTCGGTCACCAGGCCGCGCGCGGGGTCCGGGGCGAGCATCGTCCGGAACTTCACCAGCTCGAAGATCTGCTCGTCCTTGCCGGGGCGCTGCTGCCGGAAGAGCACTGGCGGGCCGAGCCTCCGACGGATGAGCACGGCGACAACGGCTTGCAGTGGCAGGCTGACGAGCAGCGCCAGACCGCCGACCACCACGTCGAGGAACCGCTTGACCGGGTCGTACCGCTTCCCCCTCATCGGCACGTCACGGCATCGATCGCCCGCTGCACGCGAGAGAACTGCTCGTCGGTCATGCCGGACCCGGCCGGCAGGGTCAGTCCCCGTGCGAAGACCCGCTCGGACGTGCCGTCAACCGTCCCCTGCAGCCCCTGGGACACCGGTTGGAGGTGCATCGGCTTCCACACTGGTCGAGTCTCGATGCGCGCGTCGTCCATGCCGTCGTGGAGGTCGGCCGCCGTCCATCCAGCGATCTCCGGGTCCACGACGATCGCGGTCAACCAGCAGTTGTCGCCGCGGTCATCCGCGCTCCCGAGGATCCTCACCCCCCGGTGGTCGGCGAACACCTCGCGATAGCGCTCGCGCCACTGCCGGCGACGCTTGAGCATGTCGTCCAGGCGAGTCAGCTGCGCACGACCGAGGGCCGCCAGAATGTTCGAGAGGCGGTAGTTGTAGCCGACCTCGGTGTGCTCGTAGTGCGCGACGGGCTCGCGGGCCTGCGTGGACAACTTGCGGACGTGATGCGCGAGCCGCTGGTCGTTCGTCAGCAACATGCCACCACCGGAGGTGGTCATGATCTTGTTGCCGTTGAAGGACAACACCGAGGCGTCACCGAACCCGCCGGCCGGGCGACCGGCGTACGTGGCCCCGAAGGACTCCGCCGAGTCGCACAGCAGCTTCGCACCCGCCCGCGCGGCGATGGCGCCGATGGCGCCGTAGTCCACGCACTTGCCGAGCATGTCGACCGGGATGATCGCGGGGATGCGCCCCCCCGCAGAGCCGATCTCGGCGACCGCTCGCTTCAGGAGGGCCGGGCTCATGTTGCCGGTCTCCTCGTCGCAGTCGACGAAGTGCGGTGTGGCACCGACGTACCTGATCGCGTTCACCGTCGCGGCGAAAGTAAAGGTCGAGACCGGCACGACGTCACCCGGGCCGACGCCCCACGACACCAGGGCCAGGTGCAGCGCCGCGGTCCCTGACGACAGGCCGACGGCATGCGCCACGCCGACCCGGTCAGCTACTTCGCGCTCGAACGCGTCGAGGTCCGGCCCCGCAGGCGCCACCCAGCCCGACTGCATGGCGCGGAGGACGTACTCCTGCTCCAGCTCGCCGACGTCCGGCGGGGACAGAAGAATGTCGTACACGCCTGCTCTCGATCCGGTCGTGGGTGCTGGCCCTGTCGATTCTCGCTCAGCCACAGCCGGTCCGGAACTCAGACGCGTAATCTCCTGCCCGGATGCCGGGCGTCATCCGCAGCAGGCCGGGACCCCCGCCGGCAGCATCGGCGCGCATCGTCCAGCGGACGAGGGTGTCGGGCTGGCCGGTCAGCAGCACCGCCATGCTCGTCGCGGGGCGGTCGAGGTACTCGACCTTCTCCCAGCCCTCGAGCTCGCGGCCGTTGACGGTGATCTCCTCGATCGTGCCGCCTGCCGGCCCCAGGAGGTCGATGCCGACGAACTGCGATCCTCGGGCCACGCCGGGCGTCCCGAGCCCCGTGACGGAGTCGGGCAGCGCCTCGGCCTCTGCCTGGGAGATGTCCTGCCGCAGGGTCATCGAGCCGACCAGGACCTGCTCGCCGCCCTCGCACGACACCGACTCGACCTCCGCGCCGTAGCGGAGGTAATAGGACATCTTCGATCCGGTGCCGTCGTTGACGGCCACGTCCACGACCGGTCCCTCGGTGGCATCCGGCTCCACGGATCCGGTGACGCTGGTGCCCTGCAGGCGCTCCTCGACGTCGGCGTCGAACGGCGCCACCAGCAGCCGGCGCTCCTTGGCCGCCCGGTGCAGCGCGCTCACCAGCTGCGGAGCCGACACCGAGTCGCTGGTGACGGCGTCGAAAATCGCCCGCGCCGCCGCGGCGAAGAGCAGGTCCTGCGCCTCGGGCGTGCGCTCCAGGTAGGGCCGGTTGAGCAGCTCCTCGACCACGTTGTCCGCGGTCAGGGTGAGGCCGGCGACGTCTACCGGCCCGGTCGCCTCCAGCAGGTAGGACATGGAGACCGGGTCGAGGGCGATGATGCCGTCGAGGTCGACCGTCCCGACCTCCTCGGCCCACCGTGCCCGCCACAGCTCCGCGGCTCGCGGGAAGTGGGGGGTGAAGTTCGCGTCCTGCCAGTAGGTCCCGAGCTCCTCGCCGAAGAGGGCGACCTCCGGCTCCGAGAGCGGGAGCACCGGGGCGTCGAGCTCGGCGAAGCTGGCATCGCCCTGCTGGCCGAGCGACACGCGCCCGTCCTCGGCGGTGACGACGGCCCAGGAGCCGGGCATGCCGCCGGTCGCGCGGATCTCGGCGTTGTTCTGGAAGACGAAGAGGTAGTTCTGGGGCCCCTCCCCGCCCAGCATCGTGGGCAGGACGGCGAGCGCGGTGTCCGCGCTCCGCAGCCCGGCCGCGCCGTCCGCGACGTACTCCTCGAGCTGGCGGTACTGCGTGGCCAGCACGTCGACGAAGTCGTCGGCGTCGTGCTCGGCCAGGCGGTCCTCGGCGTCCCCGAACGCCTCGGCACCGCTGGCGACCGGCGACTGCAGTTCGCGCAGCGCGGGGATCGAGACGGTCGTCCTCCCCGCCACCACCTGCTCCAGGCTCCCGCGCACGTCCAGGAGAGGCGGCAGGCCGTCCTCGCTCAGCCCCGCGAGCGCCTGGCTGACCGCGGCCACGCCGTCGGCGTCGTCACCGACGACGGGCAGCCACCCCGCGACCGCCCACACCGGGCCGTCGGTCCGCGAGGCCGCCGTGCGGGCATGGACCTGCATCTCCGCCAGCGCGTCAGCGGCGGCTGCGTCGTCGCCGTCGCGCAGCGCCGACTGCAGGGCATCGGCGTCGTCGGCGGCGGCCCTCAGGTGGCCGTTCACCGTGTAGGCGAGCCACGCGGCGTACGCCGCCAGGGCGAGAGCGACCACCCCGAGCGCGATCAGCAGCACCCGTCGGCTGCGTAGCGCCTGCATCACGAAACTCCTGGCGGAAGATGGTCCGGACATGCGACCGGCCGGCACCCGAAGGTACCGGCCGGCTGGTGGAGCTCAGATCACTTGATCGTGATCCGGTAGGTCTCCTTGCTGCGCTTGAACGGGGTGCCCGGCTCGGGGATGAAGACGACGATGACCTTGTACTCGCCGGCGCGGGTGAAGCGCGGGCCGATGTACTTCTTCGGGCCGTCGTAGTCCTTGCGCTTGATGACCTCGAACTTGCTACCGACGTGGCGGTAGATGATCTTCACGCGGCCGGTGGGCTCGACGCCCTCGACCGGAGCGGTGATCCGGACCTTGATCTTCGGCTTGTTGCCACGCTTGATCGAGCCGGGCGCACGACCCTTGTTGTCGGTCGACTCGCAGGTGCCCTGGTAGCCACGGTTGCAGTCAGCGCTGGCCGGCGCGGTCGACACGCCGATCAGACCCGCCGACATCATGGTGGCCGTCGCGAGGCCAGCGATGATCTTCTTCATGCTGTCGAATCTCCCATGCTGGCCCCGGGGGAGGCCATGTCGTCAAGGTGGTTGGAGCGACGGTATCCCATTTCCTGGGGCAGCCCACACTTGTTGACGCCTATTTTTCCCGCGCGCGCTCGTGGCGACTGACAGGACTCGCTGCGCGGGAACCCTAGGACTTCTCTCAAGACTTCTCTCAGGTTCGCCGGAAAGCCCGCCGGCGGCCAGCGCCGGCTGCCAGACTCCCGCCGGGTTGCGGCGACAGAGGATCGCTGCGCCGCACGCATGACGGGAGGCCACAGGGGTGCTCGAGCACGAGTCGAACACCCTCGACGACCACCGATCGATGATCGGGCGGGACGTCGAGGTGCTGACCGCGGACGGCAGGACGGTCACGACCCTGCGCGTCGACGCGGTGCATGACCGAGGCGACGACGGGAGCGGACACCGCACGCACGCCGTCGAGCTCTCCGCGCCGGCCGAGCCGGCGCTGGGCCAGGACACCTATGCGGTGCGTTGGCCGGGCGGCCAGGAGGGTTGGCTCTTCGTCGTGCCGACCGGCCAGCACGGTGGCCGCCTCACCTTCGAGGCCGTCTTCAGCCAGGCCGTGAGCACATGACCGGCCTGCCGGGCATCGGCCTGAGCCGCCGGCGGCTGCTCGTCGGCGCGGGGGTTGCCGTCGCTGCCGGGGCGGTCGGGCCGACGGCGCTGCGACTCACCGACGACGACCGGCTGTCCGAGGTCGTCCCGACCCGCAGCCTGCTCGCCGTCCACCTCGACCAGGCGTTCACCACCCGTCACGACGACCGGGAGGTCACCTTGGTGCTCCGCGAGCTCACCGACCTCTCCCCCGACTCCGACGCCTCACGGGCTGAGACCGACTTCCATGCCCGGTTCGAGGCCGCCGGCGACCTGCCGCAGGGCACCTACACCCTCGAGCGGGACGGCTACGGCCGCAGCGACGTCTTCCTCGTCGCCGGCGCTCGGAGCACCGAAGGCGGGCGCACCCGCACCAGCCTCGGCGGCACCTTCGCCGGAGCACCCGGAGGGACGCGGTAATGCCGTACGTCGGGGAGATCCGGATGTTCGCCGGCAACTTCGCGCCAGCCGGGTGGGCCTTCTGCGACGGCCGGCTGCTGCCGATCAGCGAGAACGAGACGCTCTACCAGCTCATCGGCACCACCTACGGCGGTGACGGGCAGGAGACATTCGCCCTGCCCGACCTCCGGGGCCGCGCGCCGGTCCACCAGGGACAAGGGCCCGGGCTGTCGTCCTACCGCATCCCGGGTGAGCACTACGGCGTCGAGCAGGTGACCCTCACGCTGCCGCAGGTCCCGCGGCACGACCACCCCCTGCTCGCCGGCGGCGAGCCCACCAGCCCGTCGCCCGTCGGCGCCGCCCCGGCCCGCCCGGCCGGCGGCGCGGCGTACGTCGACGGGCCAGCCACGCCGGGGCAGACGCTGCATCCCCAGACCCTCCGACCCGAAGGCGGCGACCAGCCGCACGAGAACATGATGCCGACCCTCACGGTGTCGTTCATCATCTCGCTCTTCGGCATCTTCCCCTCCCAGACCTGAGAGCCCACCGTGAACTCCGACTACTTCCTCGGCGAGATCGCCGTGTGCGCGTTCAACTTCGCTCCCAAGGGCTGGGCCTTCTGCGAGGGCCAAGTGATGCCGATCAGCCAGAACACCGCGCTCTTCGCCCTGCTGGGTGTCACCTACGGGGGCGACGGGAAGACCACGTTCGCGCTGCCGGACCTCCGCGGTCGGACCGTGATGGGCCACGGGCAGGGTCCCGGGCTCAGCGACCGGTGGCTCGGTGAGCAGGCCGGCGTCGACAGCGTGACCCTGCTGCCCCACGAGATCCCGCGGCACAGCCACACCGTGCAGGTCTCGACCGAGGCCGCCACGTCGGGCGACCCGGCCGGGCGGCTCCTCGCGGTGCGGGAGACCCGCACCTTCCGCGCCGTCGCGCCCGACGCCTCGCTCGCGCCCGCGTCGCTCGGGACCGCCGGCGGGTCGCTCCCCCACGAGAACCGCCAGCCCTACCTGGCGCTCTCCTTCGTCATCGCCCTCCAGGGCGTCTTCCCGCCCCGCGGCTGACGCCGCGCCTCGACACACGGAGCCTTCGTGGAGCCCTACCTCGGATCGCTGATGCTGACCGCGTTCACCTTCCCGCCCAAGGGGTGGGCGCTGTGCAACGGCCAGTTCCTGCCGATCAACCAGAACCAGGCGCTCTTCGCGCTCCTCGGCACCACCTACGGCGGCGACGGGCAGACGACGTTCGCGCTGCCCGACCTGCGGGGCCGGGTGCCGGTCAGCGCCAGCTCGAGCGTCGGAGTCTCCCTCGGGGAGCGCGCCGGCGCGGAGGCCGTCACCGTCTCGCAGCAGCAGATGCCGAGCCACCGCCACGGCGTGGGCGCCACCGGGCGACGCGCCCTGAGCGGCGACCCCGCGAGCGCGACGTTCGCGCCCGGCGAGCTGGCCTGGGCCGGCGCCCCGAGCACCGCGCTGGCGCCCACGTCCGTCACCAACGCCGGCGGCAGCCAGCCGCACACCAACCTGCAGCCCTCGATCGTCCTCTCGTGGGTCATCGCCCTCCAGGGCATCTTCCCCAGCCAGAACTGAACGGACGCCGATGCCCGCCACCGCCGCCACCCCCGCGCTCTCCACCTCGATCGTCGGCGTCACGCCGGGCCGACGCCGCGCGGCCGGGCTCGCCGGCCTCGTGATCACCGGGCTCCTGACCACCCTGCCGGTCGCGCCGCCCGCGGCCGCCGGACCGGTCGGCGCGGCCGAGGGCCCGCTGAGCCAGGCCGCAACGGTCACCGGCCCGACCGGCGTCGCCTCGAACGGCACCGACCGGCACCTCGTCGTCTGGTCCGAGCCCGTCCCGGTCGACGCCGGTGGCACCCGGTGGGAGATCCGCAGCCGTCTCGTCGACGCCGACGGCACCGCCGTGTCGCCCGCCGACCCGCCGCGGATCGTGGCCGCCTTCGGCGCCGACGGGGACGGGACCCAGGACGCACTCGACGCCGCAGTCACGTGGGACCCCCGCGGGAGCCGCTACCTCGTCGCCTACGCCGCCGACACCCACCCCGACGTCGCCGACCCCGCCAACCCCGTGGACCTGACCGCCACCGAGATCTTCGTGCAGGCGGTCGCCGCCGACGGCACGCTCGACGGCGCGCGCGTCCAGGTCTCCGAGACCTGCGCCGACCCGGACGACACCGGCTGCGACGCCCGCCGTCCCGACCTCAGCGTCGACCCGACGAGCGGCGAGGTCACCGTGGTCTGGGAGGCCAACGGCGACGCCACCCCCGAGCAGCGCAGTCGCACCGACGTGCGCGCGCGCACCCTCGGCGCCGACCTGAGCGCCCTCGGAGCCCCGGTGCTGCTCAGCGGCGGTGAGACCGCCGGGCTGGGCCTGGATCCCGCGGTGGCCGAGGGCCCCGGCGGCGCGGCTCTCGTCACGTGGAGCAGCCTGACCACCGGCGGCACGCTGCAGCCGGTGGCGGCCCTGGTGCGCCCCGACGGCGCGGGGCCGACCCGGACGCTGGCCGCCGGCGGCGACGCCGAGCACCTCGACGTGGTCGCCGACGCCCACGGCTGGCTGGTGGTCTGGGCACAGAGCGGCGAGGTCCGCTGGCTGCGGCTCGGCTCCACCGGCGCGACCGCCGCCGGGCCCGCCGCCCTCCCCCTCGGCGGCACAGCCGTCACGCCTCGGCTCTCCCGGGCCGTCGACCTGGACGACTGGACCCTCGCCTGGGTCGACACCGCCACGGCCGGCGCCCCGACCGTCAAGGCCACCCGCTTCGAGCAGTCCGGGAGCGCGGCCCCCGCCCGTCTGGTCACGCACCCGGTCAGCGCGCTCCGCACCGGCGCCGCGTCGCCGACCCGACCCGCGGTCGCCCACGCCGGGCTCACGCCGTACGTCGTGTGGTCCGGCGAGGGCTCCACCCTCGCGCCCGGCGAGAGCGAGGCCTTCGGCCGGGTGCTCGGCCCCGACGTCGACCTGCGCGCCACCGTCGACGGAATCCCCGACCGGGTGGTCTCCGGGTCTCCCGGGGAGTACCCCAGCGACCAGCTCCGCGCCCTGGTCACCGTCACCAACGACGTCGCCGCCCGGGACACTTCCCTCGGCGCGACCGTCGACGTCGAGCTCCCCGCCGGCTTCGTGCTCGACAGCGACCCGGTGCAGGACGTCACCGGACCCGTCGCCGAGCCCGGCGCAGTGTCGGGCGGAACGCTGCAGCTGACCGTCGGCGCGCTCGCCCCCGGCGCGGAGGCCGCCTTCACCGTGGTGGGGCGGCCCGCCGAGGATCTCGTCGCGGGCACCGTGCAGCGCGTGCGGGCCACCGTCCAGCCCACCGGCGGGCCCACCGAGGTGGCGCCCGGCGACAACACCGGCGAGGACACCGCGACCGTCGTCGCGCCGCCCCGGGTCGCGTCCAGCACGCCCGACCCGGCCGGCCCGGCCGGCGCCGGCGACGCGACCTTCCTGCTGACCTTCACCGAGCCGGTCACCGGGCTGGACCTCGCCGACCTGTTCCTCACCACCACCGGCACCGCGAGCGGCACGCTGGCCTCCCTCGGGACGGTCGACCAGAAGACCTTCACGGTCTCCGTCAGCGGCGTCGGCGGCAACGGCACCCTCCGCCTCGACCTGCCCGCCGGGAGCGGCGTGCGCGCGGTCGACGACGGCACTCCCGTGCCGCCGGCCCTGGGATGGACCTCGGGTCAGTCGCTCACCGTCGACACCACCGCGCCGTCCGTGACCCTGGACGGCCCGACCGGTCCGGTCGCCGGGTCGTTCGACGTCACGCTGACCTTCTCCGAGCCCGTCACCGGCCTCACCACCGACGACCTCGTGACCGACAACGCCACCGTCACGTCGGTGACCGGCAGCGGGACCTCCTGGACCGCCACCCTCGCCCCAACCGCCGACGGCACCGTCACCGTCGACCTCCCCGCCGGCACCGTGACCGACACCGCCGGCAACACCAACACCGCCTCCTCCACGCTGACCCGAACCGCCGACACCACCCGCCCCACCGTCACGCTGAGCGCGCCCGCCGGCCCGCACCGTGCCGCGTTCGAGGTCTCGATCAAGGCCGACGAGCCGATCACCGGCCTCGCCCTCGCCGACCTCGTCATCGACAACGGCACCGCCAGCGACCTCACCGGCAGCGGAACCGACTGGACCGTCACCGTCACCCCGGCCGCCGACGGCACCGTCACCGTCAACCTCCCCGCCGGAGCCCTGACCGACGTCGCCGGCAACACCAACGACGCCTCCGCGACCCTGACCCGCGCCGTCGACCTCACCCGGCCCACCGTCGACCTCTCCGCCCCGGCCGGGTTCGTGCGCGGCGCCTTCGACGTCACGCTGACCTTCTCCGAGCCCGTCACCGGGCTCACCGCCGCAGACCTGGCGGTCGACAACGCCACCGTGGCATCGGTGAGCGGCACCGGAGCGACCTGGACCGCGACGTTGACCCCGACCGCCGACGGCACCGTCACCGTCGACCTACCCGCCGGCACCGTGACCGACGCCGCCGGCAACGCCAACCACGCGTCGGCGGCCCTCAGCCGGGCCGTCGACCTCACCCGGCCCACCGTCGTCCTCACCGCCCCCGCTGGCCCGCGCAACGGGGGCTTCGGGGTCGGCCTCAGCTTCTCCGAGCCCGTCACCGGGCTCACCGCCACAGACCTGACGGTCGACAACGGCATCGTCCTGGCGGTGAGCGGCTACGAGAGGTCCTGGACCGCCGCGGTCATCCCGACCGCCGAGGGCCAGCTCACCGTGGACCTGCCCGCCGGGGCCGTGACCGATGTCGCCGGCAACACCAACCTCGCCTCCGCGACCCTGACCCGGACGGTCGACCTCACCGGACCCACGGTCGAGCTCACCGCCCCCGTCGGCCCGGTCAACGGACCGTTCGAGGTCTCGATCGACGCCCACGAGCCGATCACCGGCCTCACCCTCGCCGACCTCGTCGTCGGCAACGGCACAGCCGGCGACCTCACCGGCAGCGGCACCTCGTGGACCGCCTCGATCACCCCGACCGCCGACGGAACCGTGACCGTCGACCTTCCCGCCGGGGCCGTGGCCGACGCCGCCGGCAACAGCAACGAGGCCGGCTCGCAGCTGCTCCGCACGGCCGACCTCACCCGGCCCACCGTCGACCTCGACGCCCCCGCCGGCCCCCACCACGGGCCCTTCGACGTCACGCTCACCTTCTCCGAGCCCGTCACCGGGCTGGCCGTCGACGAGCTCTCCATCGGCAACGGCACCGCCAGCGACCTGACCGGCAGCGGGACGCGCTGGACCGCCGTGGTCACGCCGACCGCGGACGGTGCCGTCACCGTCGACCTGCTCACCGGGGCGGTGACCGACGCCGCCGGCAACACCAACCCCGCCTCCACGACCCTGACCCGCACCGCCGACCTCACCCGGCCCACCGTCGACCTCGACGCCCCCGCCGGCCCCCACCACGGGCCCTTCGACGTCACGCTCACCTTCTCCGAGCCCGTCACCGGCCTCGGCCTCGACGACCTCGAGGTCACCGGCGCGACCGTCTCCGACCTGGCCGGCACCGGCACCACCCACACCGTTCGTGTCACTCCCAGCGCCGAGGGCGACGTCACCCTCCGCGTCACGGCCGGCGCGGCCACCGACACCGCCGGCAACACCAGCGTCGCCTCTGCGCCCCTCACCCGGACCGTCGACCGGACCGCACCGTCGGTCACGCTGACCCAGGGCGGCACGGGCCCGGGCACCGCCGACCGGGCGACGATCGTCGCCACGTTCTCCGAGCCGGTCGTCGGCCTGCGCGCCGACGGCGTGGAGGTCACCGGAGGCACCGTCCTCACGGTCACCGGCAGCGGCACCCGCTGGGAGATCGGCGTCGCCCTGCCCGGCGGCAGCACCACGGTCCGCCTACCCGCGGCCGCCGCTCGCGACCTCGCCGGCAACGCCTCCACGGCCTCCGCGCCGATCACCTTGACGCGCGACACGGCGTCCCCCACGGGAGCACTGAGCTCCACGACCCCGGAGGCCACGAACGCCTCCCCGATCCTCGTCACCCTCCGCTTCGACGAGCCGGTCACCGGGCTGCGGGCCGCGTCGTTCGCGGTGCAGGGCGCGACGGTCGCCGCACTGCGCGGCGGCGGAGCGGCGTACGAGCTCGACGTGGTCCCGACCGGCGACGGCGAGGTGCGGGTCTCCCTGCCGGCCGGGTCGGTCGTCGACGGGGCCGGCAACGGCAACCTCGAGATCGGTCCGCTGGTGCGCTCCTTCGAGAGCACCGGCCCGACGACCACCATCGAGGTCGGAGCCGCCGTGACCCGGGCCCCCGAGATCGAGCTCACCGTGCGCTTCTCCAAGCCTGTCGAGCCACCCGCGCCGGCCGAGCTGGAGGCGTCCCTCGCGGCGGCCCTGGCCGGCGCCGAGCTGGTCGGCTCCCAGGTGGTCGACGCGCAGACGATGATCGTGTCGGTCCTCGCCACCGGTCCCGGCGAGGTCGTGCTCGACCTGCCCGCGGGCCTGGCGCTGACCGGGCACGGCAACCCGAGCAGCCCCGCCCGAGCCGTCGTCACCCACGACCCCGTCGCACCGACCGCGACGCTCAGGCCGGCCACCGGCAAGGGGTCACCCACCAGCGACCCCGAGGTCGCCTTCACCCTCCGGGCCGACGAGCCCATCTCCGACCTCGCCGCCGACGACGTGTCGGTGCGTGGCGCCACCCGCGCCGGCCGGGTCCGGGTGGAGCGCCTCTCACCGGCGGCCTTCCGCCTGACGGTGACCGGCATGCGCAAGGACGGCAAGCTCTGGCTGCGCGTCGCCCCCGGCGCCGTCACCGACGCGGCCGGGAACCCGCTCGGCGCGCTGGCCTCGGCGGCCGTCGAGTGGCGGGCACCGCTGGTGCCGACCCTCACCGTCGACACCGCAGGCGCGCGCTGCCTCACCAGCGACGCCGTGGCGATCCCCCTGCGGCTCGCGGGGCCCCGTGACGCCGACCTGCTCGTGCGGACAGGCACCCGTCGTACCGGGAGCCCGGTGAGCGCGACCGTGCGCGGCAGCGGGACGCAGCGCACGCTCGTGATCCGGCCCGCCGACACGGGGCGGACCAAGCTGGTCCTGGTGCTCCAGTCATCCGGCGGGCGGGACCGGGCCGCGCTGACCGTGGTGGTCGGCACGCCGGGCGACGACCGGCTCCGCGGCACGTCGGGCCCCGACGTCCTCATCGGACGCGACGGCGACGACAAGCTCACCGGACGGGGCGGTCGCGACGTCCTCTGCGGCGGCGGCGGCGCCGACACCCTGCTCGGTGGCGGTGGTGCGGATCTCCTCGACCCCGGCCACGGCGCCGACACCGTGCGCGGGGGCCGCGGCGCCGACACGCTGGCGCCGCGGCCCGGCAGCCACTAGGTCGACCGAGGTCGTACGGACATGACACCGGCCGGCACCCGAAGGTGCCGGCCGGTGGCTGGGGTCAGGTGACGCTGGGGCGCCGGACCGTCGTGCTCAGAGGACGACGACGACCTCGGCGACCGAACCGACGGAAGCGATGACCTTCTTGTCGGTCGGCTCCGCCTTCGGCGCGAGCGTCCGCAGCGTCCACTCGCCGTCGCCGGCGAAGAACCGGAAGTGGCCGGTGGCCGAGGTGGGGACCTCGGCGGTGAACTCCCCCGACTTGTCGAGCAGCCGGACGTAGGCGTTGCCGACCGGCTCGCCGCCGCGCAGCACCTGGCCCTGGATCACGGCCTCCTTGGCGACGTTCACGCCGTCGAGCGAGAGCCCGCCCTCAGTTGCACCGCACATGTGACACCTTCTTCTGGGTTGGTCGGGTCGTGGTTCCGAGACGGCGCTGGCGCGCCTCCTCAACCACCGAGTGGGTCGGTTCAGGCCTCGCCGGGCTCGTCGCCGAGCGCCACCGGGACGCCGACGAGGGAGCCGTACTCGGTCCAGGAGCCGTCGTAGTTCTTGACGCTCTCGTGGCCGAGCAGCTCCTTGAGGACGAACCAGGTCAGCGAGGAGCGCTCACCGATGCGGCACAGCGCGATGGTCTCCTTGGAGTCGTCGATGCCGACCTCGGCGTAGAGGGCCTTGAGCTCCTCGTCGGACTTGAAGGTGCCGTCGTCGTTGCAGTTCTTGCTCCACGGCACGTTCAGCGACGTGGGGATGTGGCCGGCGCGCTGGGCCTGCTCCTGCGGGAGGTGGGCCGGGGCGAGGAGGCGACCGGCGTACTCGTCGGGGCTGCGCACGTCGATCAGGTTCTTCACGCCGATCGCGTCGACCGTCTCGTCGCGGAACGCGCGGATCGAGAGGTCGGGGTCCTGCGCGGTGTAGGTGGTCGCCTCGCGGTTCGGGACCTCGTCGGTCAGCTCGCGGGAGTCGAGCTCCCACTTCTTGCGGCCGCCGTCCATGAGCTTGACGTCGGAGTGGCCGTAGAGCTTGAAGTACCAGTAGGCGTAGGCCGCGAACCAGTTGTTGTTGCCGCCGTAGAGGACGACCGTGTCGTCGTTGGAGACGCCGCGCTCGGAGAGCAGGGCGGAGAACCGGTCGCGGTTGACGAAGTCACGGCGGACCTGGTCCTGCAGGTCGGTCGTCCAGTCGAGCTTGATCGCGCCACGGATGTGGCCCTTGTCGTAGGACGTCGTGTCCTCGTCGACCTCGATGACGACGACCTTGTCGTCGTCGAGGTGGTCCTCGACCCACTGGGTCGAGACGAGCGAGTTCTCGCGGCTCATAGTGGTGCTCCTTGCTTCGGGGTTCAGGGTCGGGTGAGGCGGATGATCAGGAGGTAGAGCTCGCAGCCCAGGCAGAAGCCGAAGGCGGCGTTGAGGAGGGCGGCGGCCAACGCGGCCGCCGTGGCGACCAGCCCCAGGACGGGGGCGCCCGCCAGGAAGCCGGCGAGCGCCACCACCGCGAAGACGAGGCCGACGAGCTGGGCGAAGCGCGGCGGCGCGGCGTCCTCGGTCTCCGCCGGCGGGCCGAGGCGGGGCCGCACCAGCACCCGGAAGAGCAGCGCGTACGGCGTGCGCTGCACCCCCAGCACGACCGCGGCCGCGAAGAGCGCCGCCTGGGCCGCGAGCAGACCGGTCGCCAGCGCACTCGGCCCGGTCAGCAGCACCACCGCGAGCAGGACGCTCGTCAGGGCGGCGGCGAACCGCTGGCCGCGCGGGTCGACGCGATCACCCGAGGCGACGGGGGCAGCCGTGTCCGCGCGCGAGGCGGAGGGCGAGGTGGCGGACATGGTGCTCCTGGAGAGGACGACGTGGGCGGGCCGAGGCGCGGACGTCGGGCAGGGAGCGAGGACGTCCGTCAGCAGGACCGACACAGCGCTGAGCGCACGCGGCAGTGGTCCACTGCGCGGCGCTTGGTCAGCACGGTCGTCAACATGGTCGCCACAGTAGGGGCGACCGAGGCGGCCACCGAACCGGCGTACCAGTATTCGAGATCGATGTCCGTCATGTGGGATCGCCGTCCGCGGGGAGGGCGCTCAGCACCTGCTCCTTGCGCGGCGCACCGGCAGCGCGGGTGATCTCGCGGCCGACCGCGTCCAGCACCACCGTGGTCGGGGTCCGCACCACGCCGAGGTCGCGCACCAGCTGCAGGTGCGCCTCGGCGTCGACCTCGACGTGCGCGACGCCCGGGACGGCGGCGGCGACATCGGCGAGCACCCGGCGGGTGGCGCGGCACGGCGCACAGAACGCCGAGGAGAACTGCACCAGGGTGGCCCGCTCCCCGAGTGCGGTGGCGACGCCGGCCCCGACGAGCGCGTCGGCCACCGTGGGCTCCGGGGTGTCTGCTCCGTCGCCGGGCTGCGATGCGTCCTGCTGGACGTCACGCGGAGCGTTGCTGCGAAACCGCCCGTCCGTCGTCGCCCGCCAGCCGCCGAGGCAGAGCACGGCCGCCACGGTGACGAGGAGGAGGGCGGCGCCGGTGGTCATGGTGCGCTCAACGCCCGGGTGGGCGGGGGCATTCCGGAGACGTGGTCTCGACAGGCTCGACCACCGACCGATGCGTGGTCTCGACAGGCTCGACCACCGACCGATGCGTGGTCTCGACAGGCTCGACCACCGACCGATGCGTGGTCTCGACAGGCTCGACCACCGATGGAGGCTCGACCACCGATGGGTCGCTCAGCCGCCGGCGAAGGGCGGCAGGAACTCCACGTGCGAGCCCGGCTCGACGGTGACGTCGTCGGGATCCTCCGACGCGGTCGGGCGGTCCCCCACCAACGTGGAGCAGGTGCGCAGCACGTCGGGGAGACGACCGGCCTCGGGATGCAGCGCGAGGACCCGGTCGCGGACCTCGGCGAGGGTCAGCGCGGCCTCGACGGGCAGCACGTCCTCCGCCGTACCGGCCGCGGCCTTGGCCGCCGCCCAGTACCGGACGCGAATGACCTGCGTCTCATTTCGATTGGATCGTTCCACTGTTCCCGCCACGTTTCGTTATCCTGCCCGTTACGCCAAGACCGAGGCCCAGCGTTGCGTCCCGGTTCCCGTCCCGCAACGGGGGGAGACCACTGTGAGCACACTGCTGCTGCTGACGAGCGCCCTGCAGGCCTCGGCCGACGTCCTGCCGGGCCTGGCCCTGCTCGGCCACCAGGTACGCGTCCTGCCCGCCGAGGGCAGCGCGCTGCTCGAGGCGCCCGACGCCGACCTGCTGCTGGTCGACGGCCGCCGCGAGCTCGTGCAGGCCCGCGACCTGTGCCGGCTGATCCGCACCACCGGCAGCGATGTACCGGTGCTGCTCATCGCCACCGAGGGCGGCCTCGCCGTCGTCAGCCACGACTGGGGCATGGACGACGTCGTCCTGCACACCTGCGGGCCGGCGGAGCTCGAGGCCCGGATCAAGCTGGCCATCGGCCGCCTCGGAGCCCAGCGCGACGCCGCCGACCCCGAGGCCCACGTCATCCGCTCCGGCGAGGTCGTCGTCGACGACGCGTCGTACACCGCGAAGATCGGCGGCCGCACGCTGGACCTGACCTTCAAGGAGTTCGAGCTCCTCAAGTTCCTCGCCCAGCACCCCGGCCGGGTCTTCAGCCGCCAACAGCTGCTGCAGGAGGTGTGGGGCTACGACTACTTCGGTGGCACCCGCACCGTCGACGTCCACGTCCGCCGGCTGCGCGCGAAGCTCGGGCCCGAGAAGGAAACCCTCATCGGGACGGTCCGCAACGTCGGCTACCGGTTCGTCCTCCCGGCCAAGGAGAAGGCGGCCGCCGACGACGCCCGCGCCGTCACGGAGGGCGCGGACGCGGACGCGGACGAGCAGGCGCAGCCCGACCGGCAGGAGCAGGACGCCTGAACCGCGACGCCTCCCCCGACCCGCACGGACCCGACCTGGCCACCGTGCGCCGGATCGCCGACGCCGCCGAGGCCGCCGACGGTGCCGCGCCGCTCGACGAGGCGACGTGGCTCGCGCTGCGCCACCGGCCGGAGACGGTGGACTCGTGGCTGCGCGGGGACGGCTTCGCGCTGCGGATCGGCTCCGAGCTGAGCATCGTGGTCCACCCAGACGCCCGCGGCCGCGGTCTCGGCAGCGGCCTGGCCGCCGACGCCGTGCCGGCCTCCGGGCCGCTCGACGCCTGGTCGCACGGCGACCACCCGGCCGCCCGCCGCCTGGCGGAGCGTCACGGGCTGGAGCGCAGCCGCGAGCTGTGGGTGATGCGACGGCCGACCGCCCTGCCCCTGACCGAGCTCACGAGCCCCCAGGGCGTCACCATCCGCGGCTACCGGCCGAGCGATGCCGCGGAGGTGGTCCGCGTCAACGCCGAGGCCTTCGCCGCCCACCCCGAGCAGGGCGCCATGGACGAGGCGAACCTCGCCGAGCGGATGGCCGAGCCGTGGTTCGACCCCGCCGGACTGCTCGTCGCCGACGACGGCACCGGTCGGCTGCTCGGCTTCCACTGGACCAAGCAGCACTCCCCCGACCTGGGCGAGGTCTACGTCGTCGGCATCGACCCCGCCGCGCAGGGCCGTGGCCTCGGCAAGGCACTGACCCTCGCCGGCCTCCACCACCTCGCCCGGCAGGGCGTCGAGGAGGTGCTGCTCTACGTGGAGTCCGACAACCACCCGGCCGTCGCCGTGTACGGCGGGCTGGGGTTCACCCACGCCGGCCGGGACACCCACGTGCAGTACCGGCGTCGGGGCTGACCCTCGTTTCGGCGGCGCCTGGTGGTCTCGACAGGCTCGACCACCGAACGGGCTCGTGGTCTCGACAGGCTCGACCACCGAACGGGCTCGTGGTCTCGACAGGCTCGACCACCGAACGGGCTCGTGGTCTCGACAGGCTCGACCACCGAGAGGGCTCGTCAGCGGCGACCGATCCGCCAGATCGGCAGGTCCACCCGGCACGGCACGCCGGCCCTCGCGGCGTGACGTCGACACCACGCCACCCCACCGAGCCCGGCAGTGTCGGCGAACAGCACCCCGCGCAGGTCGATGAAGACCGACTCGACAGGCTCCGCCGCCTCGAGGACGTGCGACGAGAACGCGTCGCGAAGCGCACCAGCGAGCTCCTCGTCGAGCTCACCCACGACCGTGACCGTGACGGAGGCACCCTCCAGCACGGTCGAAACCTTCGACTGCAGGGCTTGCCTCCCGAGCGCTGGCCCCCTACGACAAGGTGTCACCATAACCGTGGGGCCAGTCGCGCCCTAACTTCGCACCGCCGCCCGGGCGGCGCGACCGGCTCAGCGGTGGAAGCCGGGGGCGTGCGGGCACGCCGATCCGTGCCTGCGCCGACAACGGACCTTGCGGCGCCAACGCCTGAACGCATGATTCATCGGGCACCCTTCCCCGAGGGCTTCGACCGACTCCGCCTGAGCCGACCGGCGTCGACCGTAGGGCGATGGTAAAGGCGTGGCAAGGAGCCCTCTCACCTGACTGGACCGGCGCGCCCACGGACCGAGATCACCGCCGCACAGGCACCCGGGCCGGCGACCACGCGAAGGCCCATCGTGCCGCGACGGAGCCCTGCTGTGCCCTGACCAGCAACCAGCCGGCGCCCACGCCGACGCCCGCCAGCAGGAGCGGGGTGAACACCCCGGACACGCCCACCTCCCGGAGACCGACTGCCGCCACCAGCATCGGGATGAAGTGGGCCAGGTAGTAGACCATCGAGCTCCGGCCCACCGCCGCCGCTCGCGCGCCGGCCCAGGTCGACTCCGTCCGGCGCACCGCCTGCGCGGCCACGAGGATCCCCGCGAACGCCGGCAGCGCCCAGAGCGCCTGGTACCGCACGTCCTGCCCCTGCGCGGCCAGCCAGCCCGCCGGCGCGGCCACAGCCGCGGCGGCCCAGACCACCGGCGCCGACGCCGTGCGGCGCCAGACCTCGGGCCGGCGTACCAGGAGGTCGCCGAGGAAGAAGAAGGCGAACAGGAAGAAGAACCGCCGGACGTGCTCGACGTCCTGGCCCAGGTACGCCGCGCCGAGCCCGGCCGCGATCAGCGCCGTCCGCGGGGCCCGGCGGCAGACGAGGCCGGCGACGTAGAAGACGAAGATGTGCAGCAGGTACCAGGTGTAGGCGTCCTGCACGACGACCGGCCGGGCCGCCGACCACCAGTCCGCCTCGCCACTCATGGCGTCCAGCGCGAGGAACGCCGCCACGAGGGCGAGCGACCACACCACGTACGGCCAGGCGATCCGGTGGAGCTTCCCCGCCAGGTACGCCGCGGGGCCCTTGGCCAGCGACCGGGCCAGCAGCATCCCCGACAGGAGCGTCAGGGCCGCCATCCGGAACGGGCTGAGCGCGGACGTCGCCGCGACCAGCCAGCTGGGGCCGCCGGTGAGGTCGACCGCCAGCAGTGCCGCGTGGTAGGCGACCACCGCGAGGACGGCGTAGCCCCGCAGTGCGTCCATCCACGCCATCCGGTCGGCCATCGCGGGCAGCCTAGCCACGCCCGCGCAGCGGCGCTCAGGCGCTCACCCGGCCTCTCGGTCCTCACGGGCGGCGCGCTGCTCGCGCGTCTCCGCCTGCTGGCCCGCGCGGAACGCGCGACCCACTGCTATGGCAATCGGAATCGACAGCAGCACCCACCCCAATGCCACTGCCGCTATCACGGCGGTGGTCATGGTTTTTCCTTTCCGCAACCCCGGCTGGCGTAAACCATCCGTTCGAACGGACTCTTAGGACGATCGGGGAGCGACTCGCGCACGGGTGAGGCCGACCGCGGGCCGATCCTGGCCCCCTTGGTCGGCACCGCGAAGTAGCCCGTGCGGGTGAGGCGGTGCCCGTCCGGACATGATCTCGCTGACGCTAGACCAGACCTGCGTCACACCGGCGTTTTGCCCGCGCCACGACGCTGGGCGCGCGACCATGGTTGCCGTCCGGCGGCTTGGCCGCACCATCCGACTCTTGGGGGAGAGCCGACCTGTGACCACGATGATGACTCAGAGACCACGCCCCGCCAGGGGACTCCGCCAGTGGTGGCACGACCTCGAGCACGACGCGCGGCAGCGCGTCGTCGAGCGCACCACCCACGCGACCATCGCCCTCTTCGGCGTCGGCTCCCTCGTGCTCTGCCTGGTCGCGCTCCGCACGATCTGAGCGCGCCGGCCGGGTCACCTGCGGCTGTCGGACCCCTCGCCCTGGGGCTCGCCGTGGGACTCGCGGATCTCGCGGCCCTTCGCGACGTCCTCCGCGTGCTGCTTGTCCTGCTTCTTGATGTTGCGGTCGTCGCGCGGCGGCAGCTGCAGCTCGTCCTCGGCCGGCATGCCCGCCTGCAGCTCCCGGCCGCGCTCCAGCTCGGAGTCGAGCTCGGCGCCGAAGAGCAGCGCGAGGTTCGTCAGCCACAACCACAGCAGGAAGACGATGACACCGGCCAGGGAGCCGTAGGTCCTGTCGTAGGAGGAAAAGTTGGCGACGTAGAAGCCGAACGCCACCGACGCCAGGACCCACACCAGGATCGCGATGAGCGCGCCGACCGAGATCCACTTGAACTTCGGCTGCTTGATGTTCGGCGTGACGTAGTAGAGCAGCGCCACGATGACGACGACCAGCGCCAGCAGGACGGGCCACTTCGCGTACTGGAAGACCGTGACCACCGTGGAGCCGAGCCCGATCCGCTGACCGATCTCCTCGGCCAGCGGCCCGGAGACCACGAGGCCGACGAGGACGACCGCGACCATCGCGACCAGCACGAGGGTCAGCAGCATCATGATCGGGCGCAGCTTCCAGAACGGGCGGCCCTCACGGATCTCGTAGATCCGGTTCATCGCCCGGCCGAACGCGCCGACGTACCCGCTCGCCGACCACAGTGCCGCCGCGAGACCGAGGATCAGCGCGAGGCCGGCGGCCTGCGAGCTGGCGAGCTGCTCCAGCGGCGGCCCCAACGTGTCGGCGACCGAGCCGGCGCCGATCTGCTCCATGATGTCGAGGATCGTGGTGACCGTCGCCTGCGGGTTCGACACCAGGCCGACCAGCGACATCAGCGCGATGAGCGCCGGGAAGAGCGCCAGCACCGCGTAGTACGTCAGCGCCGCAGCGTTGTCGGTGCACTGGTCCTTGGAGAACTCCCGCACCGTCTTGCGCAGGACGTAGAACCAGGAGCGCTTGGTCAGGTCGTCCGGGGAGTCGGGCTTGGACTCGTGGTCGGGCGCGACCTGGCTGTGGCGGGACATGGGGAACCGGTTGCCGCAGGTGGGAGCGGCAAACGTCTGGGTGGTCTCGACAGGCTCGACCACCGAGCGAAGGCGGCTCGACCACCGACGGCTCGTGGTCTCGACAGGCTCGACCACCGGTCGGCTCGTGGTCTCGACAAGCTCGACCACCGACGGCAGGCGGCTCGACCACCGACGGCAGGCGGCTCGACCACCGACGGCGGTCAGGGGCGGCCGCCGGTCTCGCGGATCTCGCGCCCACGGCGGACGTCCTCGGCCTCCTTCTCCCGCGACTTCTCCAGCCCCCGGGTGTCGCGCAGCGGCAGCTGCAGCTGCTTCTCGGCCGGGATGCCCGCCTGGAGCTGACGACCGCGCTCGACCTCGGAGGCGACCTCCGCGCCGAACAGCAGCGCCAGGTTGGTCAGCCACAGCCAGAGCACGAAGACCACCACGCTCGCGAGCGAGCCGTAGACCTCGTCGTACCGGGCGAACTCGGTGACGTAGAAGCCGAACGCCGCCGTGACCGCCACCCCCGCGAGCAGCGCGACCAGGGCGCCGACCGAGAGCCAGTGCAGCTTCGGCTGCTTGATGTTCGGGGTGACGTAGTAGAGCAGCGCGACGACGAGGACCGCGACGACCAGCATCACCGGCCACTTGGCCACGTTGTAGGTGGCGATGGTGCTCTCGGCCAGACCGAGCTGCTCACCGACGGCCCGCGCCGCCGGCCCGGAGAGCACGAGACCGATGAGCAGCACCGCCACGAGGACCAGCAGGCACACGGTCACGAGGAGCATCAGCGCCCGGCGCCTGAGGAACGGCCGCCCCTCGCGGACCTCGTAGATGCGGTTCATGGCGCGGGCGAACGCGCCGACGTACCCCGAGGCCGTCCACAGCGCCGCCGCGAGACCCAGCGCGAACGTCAGCCCGGCACCGGGCCTCCCGCTGAGCTCGCGCAGCGTCGGCTCGAGGGTCTTCGCCACCGGACCACCGCCCAGGTCGCGGAGGATCGCCAGCACGGCGTCGACCGTCTCGGTCCCCTGGCCGACCAGCCCCACCAGCGACAGCAGCACGACCGCGGCAGGGAAGAGCGAGAGGACCGCCCAGTACGTCAGGGCGGCCGCCACGTCGAGGCACTGGTCGTCGATGAACTCCCGGACCGTCTTGCGCACCGCGTACCGCCAGGTGTGCCGGGTCAGGTCGATCGGCAGGTTCGGCTTCGACGGGTGCGAGAACAGACGCATGCCGGACCGGTCACCGTGGGCGGGCGCGGCAAACGCCCGGGCGCGTCAGCGCAGCGGGCGCACGTGCAGCCCGACCTCCGGGTCGACCACGACCTCCTGCGCCGCGGCGACGCCGTCGACCAGCAGCTCGGCGTCGAGCGCGACGTTCCGCTTCAGCAGCGCCAGCGCGATCGGGCCCAGCTCGTGGTGGCGGGCCGAGGTGCCCACCGTGCCGACCACCTTCTCGTCCAAGGTGGCCTCGGCACCGACCGCGGGGAGCCGGTTCTCGCTGCCGTCGAGGTGCAGCAGCGTCAGCCGGCGGGGCGGCCGGCCCAGGGTGTGCACCCGTGCGACGGTCTCCTGCCCGCGGTAGCAGCCCTTGTCGAGGTGGACGGCCGGGCCGATCCAGCCGACCTCGTTCGGGATCGTGCGGTGGTCGGTGTCGAGGCCGAAGCGCGGCTCCCCACGGGCGATCCGGAGCGCCTCGAACGCCCACAGCCCGCACGCCGGGCCGGCCGCGTCGGCGTACGGCGCCAGCTGGTCGCGCGGGACCAGGTCGACCTTGCCGGGGCGCCACATGACGGCCAGGTCCGGCACCTCGGCGACCTCCACGCGGGTCATGAACTTCATCCGCTCCAGCCACTCCACCAGCGCCGCGCCGCGGCCGGGCTCGGTGTGGGCGGTGAAGGCCGAGCCGTCGTCGTACCCCTCGAAGGCGTGCTCGACGTGGCCCTGCGGGCTGAGGATCAGCGCCTGCGTCCACTGCTGGGCCGGCAGGTCCAGGAAGTACTGCGTCGTCAGGGAGTGCAGCCAGGTCAGCCGCTCCGGACCCTCGATCCGGACCACGTCGCGGTGGGAGAGGTCCACGAACCCCTCCCCCGACTCCAGCGTGCGCTGCTCGCCGTTGAACGAGCCGTAGTGGGCGGCGACCGGGGCGTCGACGCCGTCGCCGGCGACCGCTCCGGGGAGGTCGAGCAGGGGGCTGGTCATGGGGTGGTCTCCTTGCAGTCGGTGCAGTGGCCGAACACCGTCAGGTGGCCGACGTCGGCGATGAAGCCGTCGGCCGCCAGCCGGTCGGTGAGCGGGGTGAGCACATCGGGGTCAACCGAGACGACCGTGTGGCAATTCCGGCAGACCAGGTGGAAGTGCTCGTGACCGGTGACCGAGTGGTACGTCGGCGCCCGGTCGCTCAGGTGGGCGTGGCGGACCAGGCCGAGCTCCTCGAGCACCTCGAGCGTCCGGTAGACCGTCGAGACGTTGACCGACTCCGAGGACTCCCGCACCTTCGCCAGCACCTCGTCGGGAGTCGCGTGCCCGAGCTCGTCGACCGCCCGCAGGACCAGTTCGCGCTGCGGGGTCAGCCGGTAGCCGCTCTCCCGGAGCTTCGCGCGCCAGTCCTGCTCGGGCATGCCAGCGCCCTCAGGCCCGCTGCAGGCGCGCCCACAGGTGCGGCTGCAGCGACTGGCCCGCCGCGGCCATGTCGTAGGCGTAGAGCAGGTCGCCCTCGACGTTGCCGTACAGCCGGTGGCCGGCGGTGACCTCCTTGGCCGACTCCGTCCGCGCGATCGCGTCGGTGGCCAGCTCGAGCTTGCCGTCGCCGGCCTGCCCGTACCAGACCTCAGCGAAGCCGGTGTTGTGCGTGAGCACCAGCTCCACCCTGCCCTCGGGCCGGCAGCGCAGGAAGCCGGTCTCCTGCGCGCCCTGCCGCAGCGTGTTGCCCTCGTCGTCGATCACCCAGGAGCGGGCGAAGTAGTGGAGGAAGGGGCGGCCGTCCTGCTGGAAGACCAGCTCCTGGCCGTACTGGTACGGCTCGATCGTCGGGTAGTCGCCGCGGCCGTTGCCGCGCCAGGTGCCGAGCATCCAGGCGACCGGGCCGCAGTCGGGGTGGAGGTTCTCCGGGATCTGGAAAGGCACCTGGCGAGTCTAGGCGGTGGGTGCCGGCTGCAGGAGTCCCGCGCGTCCCGGGCGCTTAGAGTCAGCCGCATGACCCGCCCACTCGTCGTCAAGGTCACCTGCGGCGCGGAGGACGCCGAGCGCTGCAACCAGGCGTTCACGGTCGCCGCCGCCGCCGTCGCCTCCGGGGCGGAGGTGTCCCTGTGGCTGACCGGCGAGGCCGCCTGGTACGGCGTGCCCGGGCGCGCCGAGGAGTTCTCCCTGCCCCTCGCCACCCCGCTGGCCGACCTGCTCGCGGCCGTGACCGCCGGCGGGACCGTGACCGTGTGCAGCCAGTGCGCGGCCCGGCGCTCGATCACCGAGGACGACCTGCGCCCCGGCGTCCGCATCGCCGGCGCCGCGTCGTTCGCCGAGGAGGTCCTGCGGCCGGAGGTGCAGGCGCTCGTCTACTGAGCCCGCGGGGCGTGCCTCCGGCGGGAGCGTCCGTGACTATCCCGCCGGAGGGTCCGTCGGGCCGGTGCGGAGCTCGACCCAGCTCTCGGGGCCGGCCTGCACCGGCGAGCCGGCGGCGACGAGCACCGTGCCGTCCGCGGGACGCAGCAGCACCGTGGCCAGCGTCGCCCACCGTTCGCCCAGCGTCGCGGAGGCGCTCGGGGCGCAGCAGATCTCGGCCGGGTCGCCCGGCCCGGTGCACAGGTACGGCAGCAGGTCGGCCGGGTCGGCCGGGTCGAACCGCTCCTGCACCCGGGCGGTCAGCAGGTCCAGCCGCTGCAGCGAGTCGGGCTGGTAGAGCTCGGTGCGCTCACCGGCCGCCGGCCCGGCCGCGAGGAAGTGGTTGGTGTGCAGCAGGCAGCGCTCGTCGGCCGGCAGCAGCGCGTTGCCGGCGGGGCTGAGCTCCACGATCCGGGCGCCCTCCGGCGTGACCACGGTGATGGCGCTCGACGTCCGCACCGGCGCCTGCACCAGGATGTCGAGGGCGTGGTCGAGCGAGGTGGCGCTGTGCAGCACCTCGGCGGCGACCAGGTGCACCGGCACCGCGCCGGGGGCGTCGTCGCGGTGGCCGAGCACGTTGAGGTGCACGCCCACGCCGGCGTCGTTGAGCCCGATCTTGGCGAGGATCCCGTGCTCGGTGAGCCCGACGTAGGACCGCTCGGCGGTCGCGACCGACTGGAGGTGCCAGGAGCCGGCCAGCTCCTCGTGCCAGTCCCAGGTCTGCGCCGAGAACGCCGGCGCACGGGTGCTGACGACGGTCGAGCACTCGCCGGGCCGCGCGCCGGAGGTCAGCGCGAGGATCTCGGTCCGGGCGTTGAGCGCGGCGACCTGCCACTCCTCCAGACCGGCACCGGCGGCGGTGCCGGAGACCTCGGCCGCCAGGTGCGGCGCCCACGCGGCGACGGCGTCCAGGCAGCCGCGGGCGCCGTCCCGGACGTCGGCCGGCCGCACACCCTGGGCGGCGAAGAGCTCCTCGTAGACCGCCCAGCAGCCGGTCACCGCCGCGCGGCCGACCTCGCCGCGGCGCACGCCGCGCTGGTAGGGGTCCGGTTCGTCGAGCCGCACCGTCGTGGGCTGCCCGAGATGGTCACGCATCGAGGTCCTCTCCGTCGTCCGGCCGGTCGCTGCGCCGTACCGGTTTCCAGCCGGGCCGCGGCGCGCTGTCGATCAGCCGCCGGGTGTAGGGGTGGGTGGGGTGGTCGAGGATCTCGTCGGCGGTGCCCGACTCGACGATCCGGCCGCGCCGCATCACCACGATGTCGTCGGCGACCTGGCGCGCGACCGCGAGGTCGTGGGTGATGAACAGGTAGGTCAACCGGTTCTCCACCCGCAGCCGCTCCAGCATCCGCAGGATCTGGCTCTGCACGGTCACGTCCAGCGCCGAGACGGCCTCGTCGAGCACGATCACCGACGGCGACGGGGCGAGCGCCCGAGCGATCGCCACCCGCTGCTTCTGCCCACCGGAGAGCTGCTCGGGCGTGGCCCGCATCAGCTCGGGCTCCAGGCCGACCTCGGCGAAGAGCTCGGCGCAACGGTCCCGCCGGCCGGCGGCGTCGAGGTCGGTGTGGACCTGCAGCACCTCCGTCACCGCGACGGAGACGGGCAGCCGCCGGTTGAGCGAGCCCTGCGGGTCCTGGAAGACCATCTGCACCTGGCGCGAACGCCGGTGCCGCTCGCGGCGGCCGGGGCGCGCCGCGATCGCCGTGCCTCCCAGCCGGATCGTGCCCCGGTCGGGGCGCTCCAGGCCGACGAGCATCCGGGCCAGGGTCGTCTTCCCCGACCCGGACTCCCCCACGACCGCCAGGCAGCGCCCCCGGTCGATGCGCACGGTGGTCTCCTGGACGGCGTGCACGGTCGTCCGGGACCGGCCACGGCCCACGGTGAAGGTCTTCTCGACGTCCTCGAGCACGACCATGGGCTCCGCCTCGTCGGTCGCGACGGGCCGGTTCGGTGCGGCCACAGTTCCTCCCTCGTCAGCCACGGCGGTCCAGGCTCGGCTTCGAGCTGACCAGCATCTGGGTGTACTCGTGCTGCGGGTCGGCGAGGACGGCCTCGGCCGGGCCGCTCTCCACGATCCGGCCGCGCGACATGACCGCGATCCGGTCGCACGCGGCCGCCGCCAGGTCCAGGTCGTGGGTGACGAAGAGCATCGCCATCCCGGCCTCGGTGCGGGCCTCGTCGAGGATCGCCATGACGTCGGCCTGCGTGGTCACGTCGAGCGCGGTGGTCGGCTCGTCGGCGAGCAGCAGGTCGGTGCCGCGGGCGACCGAGCCGGCGATCACCACGCGCTGCAGCATCCCCCCGGACAGCTGGTGGGGGTAGGAGCGCAGGGTCCGCTCCACGTCGGCGATGCCGACCTGGTCCAGGACGGTGCGGGCGAGGTCGAGCGCCGCCTCCGCGCCGACCTCCGGCCGCGCGGCGAGCACCCCCTCGACCAGGAACTTCCGCACGGGGAGCACCGGGTTCAGCGCCGCCTGCGGGTTCTGGGAGATCATCGAGACCGCTCCGGCGCGGAACCTGCGCAGCCGCTCGCCGGACAGGGCGAGCACGTCGTCCCCGTCGTGACGGACCTCGCCGGTGACCTGCGAGGGCGTCGGCAGGGTGTGCAGGATCGTGCGCATCGTCATCGACTTGCCGGAGCCGGACTCCCCGACGAGGCCGACGGCCTCCCCGCGGGCGACGGTCAGGTCGATGCCGGACAGCACAGGGGTGCCGTGGCCGGGGGGCCCGATGGCCACCGAGACGTCGACGAGCTCGAGCATCAGATCCTCCCGGCGGCGCGCCGGCCGCCCAGCTTCTCGCCGAGGAACCCGACGGCGGCGACGGTGAGCACGATGCAGGTGCCGGCGTACAGGCTCTCGGTCGGGTGACCGGCCAGCAGCGAGGACTGCCCGGCGGAGACCATCAGTCCCCAGTCGGCGTCCGGCGGCTGCACCGCGAAACCGAGGAACGACAGCGCGGCCAGGTCGATCATCGCGTAGCCGAAGTTGATGGTCGCGCCGGTGAAGACCTGCTGCTTGACGTTGGGCAGCAGGTGCCGGCGGGTGATGGTGAAGCCGGAGATGCCCTGCAGCTCGGCCGACTTCACGTACGCCAGGTTCCGCTCACGCAGCGCGACGCTGCGGATCACCCGCGCGGTGTACGGCGTGTAGCCGATCGCGAGCGCCACCACGGCGGTCTCCACGCCGGCCCCGAAGACCGCGATCGCCAGCACGGCCAGCAGCAGGTTCGGGAACGCGAAGAGGAAGTCGAGCAGCCGACTGACCAGGTTGTCGACGACACCGCCCCACCAGACCGCGAGCAGCGCCAGGCTCCCGCCGAGCAGGGCCGTCAGTCCGGCGACGACGAGCGCCGCGGTGATGCTGGAGCGCGCGCCGACGGCGAGCCGGGTGAAGAGGTCACGCCCGGCCTGGTCGGTGCCGAGCCAGTGCTCCGGCCCGCTCGGCAGGTAGCGGTCGAGCACGTTGCCGGCCTCGGGGTCGTACGGGCTGAGCACCGGGCCCAGCGCCGCCCACAGCGCGACCAGCGCCAGCCAGCCCAGGCACACCACGACGAGCACGCTCGGGCGCCCCCGACGGCGGCGCGCGGCGGGGACCGCGACCTCGGGGAGGTCAGCCGGGGCGGTCATGCCCTGCTCCCGAGCCGGACACGCGGGTCGATCACGCCGTAGAGCAGGTCGACCACCAGGTTGATGAACCCGAACGCCACCACGAGGATCAGCGCCACCGCCTGGACGACGGCGAAGTCCTGCTGCTGGATGGCGCCCACCAGGAGCGCCCCGATGCCGTCGAGGGTGAAGGCGTACTCCACCACGAAGGCCCCCGCGAAGAGCGCGGCGATGTGGACGCCGGAGACCGTCGTCACCGGCAGCATCGAGTTGCGCAGCACGTGGCGGCGGACGACGACCCGCGCCCGTACGCCGCGCGCCCGCGCCGCCTCGGCGTGCTCGGACTCGCGCTCCTCCCGGACGGCGGTGCGCGTGATCCGCGCGACCACCGCCAGGGAGGGCAGCGCGAGCGCGACGGCCGGCAGGGTCAGGTGCTCCAGCCGGCCCAGGAAGCCCTCGCCCGACCCGAAGACCGGGAACCACCCGAGCGTCACCCCGAAGACGCTCATCAGCAGCAGCGCCGCGAAGAACGTCGGCACGGCGAAGCCCAGGTTGGACCCGAAGAGCACCAGGTTGTCCAGCCAACCGGGCCGCAGGCCCGCCACCATGCCCAGCCCGACGCCGACCACGACGATCAGCACCGCGGCGTACGCCGTGAGGTAGAGCGTCGTGGGCAGCCGGTCGGTGATCAGGTCCGAGACGTCCTGGCGGTAGGCCAGCGAGCGCCCGAAGTCGCCCTGCAGGACCCCGCCGAGCCAGTCGACGTACCGCACGAGGAACGGGTCGTCGAGCGAGTACTGCTCACGGATGGAGGCGAGCACCTCCGGGCTGACCGTGCGTCCCTGGACCAGGAACTGCTCCGGGCTCCCCGGTGCCAGGTAGAGGCCACCGAAGACCGTGAAGCTGGTCGCCAGCAGGATGACGACGAGCGCGAGGACGCGCTGGGCGAGGTAGTACAGCATCGGGTCGCGCTGCTTACTCCGCGGCGCCCAGGTCGGCGGCCCACGGGTAGTAGAGGTAGACGAACGACGCCGGCACGCCGGTGACCCGCTCGTTCATGTAGAGCCGCACCGCCGGGTCGACCAGGGGCAGCCAGGGCAGGTCGGTCATGGCCAGCGCCTCGATCTCGGCGACCAGCTCGGCCCGCTCGTCCTCGTCCCTGGTCCCCTCCGCCTCCTGGATCAGCGCGTCGATCTCGGCGTTCTCGTAGTCGGAGAAGTTCTGCGAGCCGTCGGCGCCCACGATCGTGCGCAGGAAGACCAGCGGGTCGGGGACGTCCATGTAGTTGGTCGTCACGAAGCCGCCGTAGCCCTCGCGGGCCTTGGGGTCGGAGAAGAACGCACCGAACTGGGCGCTCGGGACGCCCTGCGGCTCGACGGTCAGGCCCAGCTCCTCGCCGGCCCGGGCGAGCTCGGAGATGATGTCGGCGTAGAAGGAGCGCTCGCTCGGGTAGGCGATGGTGATCGGCTGGCTGAGGTCGACGTCGCCGGCCTCCTCGAGGATCGCCTTGGCCGCCTCGAGGTCCGGCTCGACCGGCGGCAGCTCCTCACGGGCGGCGCTGAAGGCGTCGGCGCCGTAGGACCATCCGCCGTCGGGGACGAGCGAGCGCGAGGCCGTGGCGGTGCCCTCGTAGACGGTGTCGGCCAGGGCGCTCTTGTTGGTGGCCGTCCACAGCGCCTTGCGGACCGCCGGGTCGCCGAGCGGGCCGTCGCCGGTGGCGATGATCGCGGCCAGCTGCAGCGAGCTGCCGAGGTAGAGCTCGCCGCTGTCGGCGGCCTCGAGCTGCGGCACGGCGCTGAGCGGGACGTCGTACGAGCCGTCGACGGCGCCGGAGACCAGGGCGTTGGTGATCGCGGCCGGGTCGACGATGAACTCGATGGTCAGCTCGGACACCTTCGGCATCCGGTCCTCGTTCCAGTAGTCCTCGTTGGCGTCCAGCGTGATGTTCTGCCCGCTGTTCCAGGCGCCCACCGAGAACGGGCCGGTGCACATGACGCCGGCCTTGGGGTTGCCGTAGGCCTGGCCGGCCTGCTTGCGCTGCTGCTCGTCGACGACGACGCCCAGCGGGGTCGCCATGTAGGAGTTGAAGGTGTGGTCCGGCGCGCCGAGGCTGACCGTCACCTCGTGCTCGCCGGTCTTCTCGATCGACTCGACGTTGCCGCTGACCGCGTCGCTGGCCCAGTAGCTGCCCTCGTCGGGGTCGAGGTGCCGCTTCAGGCTGAAGACGACGTCCTCGGCGGTCATCGGGGTGCCGTCCCAGAACGTGACGTCGTCGCGCAGCTGGTAGACGTACTCGGTGCCGTCCTCGTCGACCTCGAAGGACTCGGCGAGGTTCGGGGTGATCGTGTAGTCGGGCTCCATGACCATCAGGCCCTCGCAGAGGTTCGCCACCACGGTGTTCTCCGGGTAGTTGAACGCCTTGATCGGGTCGAGCGAGGCCGGCTCACCGAACGGCAGGTTCCAGCTGGCGGACTCCAGCTCGCCCGCGGCCGGCTCGGTCGTGGTGATCAGGTCGGTCAGGCCCTCGCCCGACGTACCGCCTGGCCCGTCGGAGCCCCCGGAGCCGCTGCACGCGGTCAGGGCCGTCGCCAGCGAGAGGGTCGCCAGCACCCCAAGTCGTCGGTTCATCGTTGCCACCTCGTTCGAAAAGTGTGTGCTCGGTTTCACGCGTTCCGGTCAACGTAGGGACGTAAAACGTTTTATGGTAGAGCGAGGCAGCCTCGGACCAAGCTGTGTCCGAACCGTGACCTGGATCGCACCGGAGGTGGGACGTGCGCCGACGCGTGACGATCCGCGACGTCGCGGCCGCGGCCGGCGTCTCCATCACGACGGTCTCGCACAGCCTCAACGACAAGGGCACGATCTCCGCCGACACCCGCGAGCGCGTCCGGGTGGTGGCCGACCGGCTCGGCTACCAGGCCGACCCCCTGGCCCGCGGGATGCGCCGCAGCCCCATCGGCGTGGTCGGCCTGATGCTGAGGCCGCTGGACTCGCTCGGCACCTACCGGCCCGGCGGGGTCGACTACTTCACCCGGCTCTCCGGGGCGGTGTCGGTCGAGTGCCTCGACCACGCGATCAGCGTGATGCTGATTCGCGACCTCACCCGGCTCCCCCGCTCGCCGCTGAGCCTGTCGCTCGACGGCTACATCATCGACGACCCCCTCGTCGAGGACCCGGTCATCGACCTGCTGATGACCCTCGACGCGCCGTTCGTGACCATCGGCCGGGACCCGGCACGGCCCGACTTCACCCACTGGATCGGCTCGCACGACGCCGACGAGACCGCGCGCGTCCTCGAGCTCTTCGCCGCCTCCGGGGCGCGGCGGATCGCGCTGGTCACCGGCGAGGACGCCAACGCCTGGAACCTCGACTCCGAGTCCACGTACCTGTCCTGGGCCGCCACGCACCGCATGCCACCCCAGGTCGTGCGCCAACCTGAGGCGGCCGGTGTCGACGGCGGGCGGGCCGCCGCCCGGGAGCTCCTCGCCCGGGACCCCCGGCCCCCCGACGCCATCTACTGCCTCACCGGGCGCCACGCCCGCGGCGTGCTCGAGGAGCTCACCGGACGGGGGGTCGACGTACCGGGGCAGACCCAGCTGGTGGCCGGCTCCGACGCCGAGCAGGCACGCAGCAGCAACCCGCAGATCACCGCCATCGACCTCGAGCCGGAGTCGGTCGCCACCGTCGCGGTCGGCCGCCTCCGCCAGCTGATGCGAGGCGAGAGCGATCTCGGGCCGCCCACGCCCCTGCGGAACCGGCTCATCGAGCGCGGCACGACGCTGCGTGGCCCGGCAGCCGGTTGAGGGTGGTCGTCCGGGTCCTGTCGGGGGGTGGTCACGGACGTTCCCGGGGGTGACGACCCCCGTGGAGGGCGAGAACGTCCGTGACTGTCCCCGCAGCCCCATCCGGCAGTGAGGACCCGCGAGGACCGATACGCTGCGGCGCCATGAGCCCCGCCGCGCCGCCCCCGGAGGACGGCACGAGCACGCGCCGCTGGCTGCGCCGTGACCGCCCCGCGACCGAGCTGCCGCTGACCCACGAGGAGGCGGTCGCCCGGGCCGCCGAGCAGACCGCCGCGGCCGAGCAGGCCGCGGCCCTGCGCCGTGCAGCCGAGCTGGCCGCGTCCGAGCAGGCCGCGGAGCGGCTGGTCGCCGAGGAGTCGGCCCGCGCCGCAGCCGCCGACGCCGAAGCCGCG
The DNA here is from genome assembly GCF_051280745.1 of Nocardioides ureilyticus. Lineage (NCBI taxonomy): Bacteria > Bacillati > Actinomycetota > Actinomycetes > Propionibacteriales > Nocardioidaceae > Nocardioides > Nocardioides ureilyticus. Next base: position 81,048 of record NZ_JBNCOG010000019.1, read on the forward strand.
CACCGCCGGGTCGAGGAGCTGGCCCAGGTGGCCGAGGACGCCCGGCGCCTGGTCGCCGCGCTCGAGGAGCGGTCCGCCGCCCCGCTGGCCGCCGCAGCGGGCCGCGAGGAGGCCGAGGCCGCCCTCGGAGCCGCCG